>JBARVK010000071.1:0-1591 GCA_049646225.1 Nodosilinea sp. | reverse complement strand
CAACCTGAGAGGGGCTGGGACGCGTCGGAAGGGACGGAGAATCGCTCTTCATTGGCGGCAGTCGCTCGCATTGTTCTCTATGTCTACCTTAATCGCTGGGTAGATTCTTTGCCAGAGATCTCCTTAGTATTCTGTCCTAATCTATGTGGCTATAGCTATAAAAAGGAAATACCGTCTGGCTGCAGCCGTGGGCGGGTGGTTAGGTGAGAAAAGCCTGACGGGCTACACTTTGGGTTAGCTAGCGATCGCTGGCTTTGCTCTAACTCACCGCTGCCCCCTACCGTTCCCTTTCTAATGTTTCAAAAGCGCCTGGAGCCGTTGCTGAGCCGCAAACGGGTCGCCATTGTTGAAGCCTGCGTGATTGGGCTGGTGTCGGGGCTGGCGGCGGTGCTGCTCAAGCAGGGGGTAGAGCAGCTAGCACTGTGGCGCACGACGAGCGAGCTGCCCCTGTGGCTAGTGCTGCCGGGGATTGGTCTATTTGGCGGCTGGCTGTCGGGGTTTTTAGTCGAGCGGCTGGCCCCCGAGGCCTCGGGCAGCGGCATTCCCCAGGTGAAGGCGGCCCTGGGCTTTGCTAAAATGCCGCTCAACCTGCGGGTGGCGCTGGTCAAGCTGTGTAGCACCCTGCTGGCGCTGGGGTCGGGGCTGTCGCTGGGGCGGCAGGGGCCCACAGTGCAGATTGGGGCGGCGCTGGCGGCGCAGTTTAGCCGCTGGGTGCCGACCTCGCCCGAGTATCGGCGGCAGCTGATCTCGGCGGGGGCGGCGGCGGGCCTGGCAGCGGGGTTTAACGCGCCCATTGCCGGGGTGCTGTTTGTGGTCGAAGAGCTGCTGCAAGATTTTTCTGACCTCACCCTGGGCAGCGCCATTTTGGCCTCGTTTATTGGGGCGGTGGTGTCGCGGCTGCTAGGCGGCCAGGGGCTCAACCTGGCGATGGACGATCGCTCCATTAGCCTGTCGGTACAAGACCTGCCGTTTTTGATGATTTTGGGGCTGCTGGCGGGGCTGCTGGGGTCGCTGTTTCGCAGCGGCATTTTTGGTAGTCTGGCTTTTTTTCGGCAGTTTAAGGGGCTGGGGCTACCGGGGCGCATTGGCCTGGCGGGGTTGATTACTGGCGTGGTGGGGGTGTTTGTGCCGGTGGCGGCGGTGGATAACACCGGCCTGCAGGCGTTTTTGGTCACCGGGTCGGCGGGCTGGCAGCTGATTGCGATCGCCTTTGTGGTCAAGTTTTTGCTCACCCTGCTAGCCTACGGCTCGGGGGCGGCGGGGGGCATTTTTGCGCCCTCGCTGGTGCTGGGGGCGGCCCTGGGCTGCCTGGTCAACTTTTTGGCCCAGGGGGTGTATACCGGCTTTGGGGCCTGGCCTTTGCCCGAGGCCCTGGCCAGCCCCACCACCTACGCCCTGACCGGCATGGGGGCGTTTTTTAGCGCGGTGACCGGGGTGCCGATTACCGCCATTGTGATCGTCTTTGAGATGACCGCCAACTTTAACCTGGTGCTGCCGCTGATGATTGGCTCGGGGATTGCCTACCTGGTGAGCGATCGCGCCAACAACGGCTCTATTTACAACCGACTGCTGACCATGCAGGGCATTCACC
>JBARVK010000070.1:0-2562 GCA_049646225.1 Nodosilinea sp. | reverse complement strand
GGCTAAATTAGGTCAGACTGGCGCTGATAGATACGTTCCCATGGTACCCAGGAAACTCAGGAGAGACCGAATCGGGGTGTCTATCGAGGAGGAAGACCGATCGCAGCAGCAATCTCACTAAGGGGCGATCGCAGCGCTTCTACATAGCTAGGCCAGCCCACCACAATGGGCTGCTGGTGAATCAGCGTTTGGGGGGCTACATCGGGTTCTGTAAACCGAATGGGTCGCCCCGCTAAATCGCAGCACACCAGCCCGGCCGCCTGGGCTAGGGCCAGGGGGCCAGTGGTATCCCAAAGTTTGACCCGCCCGTTGAGATAGATGTAAATACCAGCCTGCCCAGTAATGACCGCCAACACCTTGAGGCCAAAGCTGCCCAGAGATAGAAACTCGACATTTGGGAAGCGCTGGGCGATCGCAGCACCAAACCGCTGCTCATCCTTATCGCCAATCACCATAGCCCAGGTGCGCTTAGGGTCAAAGGGAGGCTGTTTAGGAATCAATGGGGTCGACTCACCGCTATCCGTCTGCTCAAACAAGCCCCAATCGGGGCCACCCCAAACCAAATGTTGCCCTACGGGAGCGTAGATCCAGCCTGCCTGGGGCATTCCCCTCACAACTCTCCCTACCATCACCGCGTAGTGGTCTCCGCCCTGAATAAAGTCATCGGTGCCGTCGATAGGATCGACAAACCACAAGGGGCGATCGCCTCCTAGTCCTCCTTGACCATCATCCTGTCGAAACTGCTCAACCGTGGCCCGGTTTTCTTCAGTAATAATGCCGTCTGCCGGAAAGAGCGCCTGCATACCGACCAATAGCTTCTGGTCTAGCAGTTGATCAACGGTAGTAACGTAGTCGTCGACCCCCTTCTTAAACACTTGAAACGACTGTTGAGACTGCTGACTAGCGTAGTCGCCACAGGCAATCAGAAGCTGATGCAGGGCCGATAACTCAGATGGGCCGATAGGAGACATACCAGGCTAAACCACGCGATCCCAGCTTGGGGAGTTTATTTTTGAGACGGTATCTCGTACCAAGCATATCTGGTATCCAAGAAATCTCGCCTCTTCGTCAGTGTAGTCTGGCTCTGTGGCAGAACACTACTAAATCAAACATAAACAATGGACAAATACAAAAAATGGGACGGCTAGCACGCGCTAGCCATCCCACCTTAGGGAACGCGATACGGGCTTACTGAAGCACCAACTTGACGTTGGCGTTCTGTAGACCGGGACGCTTCACCTCAGCCAGGGTCTTGTTGACCGCGTACTTTTGGTTGATAGAGTTGATCAGCTCAGTTTGGTTGTGCTTTTTAGCTACACCCCAAAGGTCAGCAATCAGATCAAAGGAGCCATCGGCATTACGAGACCAACCCAGATCGTACTCACCATCCAGAACGGCGACAAGGTCGGCGCGAACACGCTGGCCGTTGTAACCGCGTACATCAGCTTCAGTCTTGGTAGCAATACCCAAGTCAGCCAGAGACTGCTTGAGAATCTCAGCATCGGTCACTTTGGTGCGAAGGGTGCTGAAGTGAGACATGGTGTTTCCTCCTGTAGGGAAATTGAGAGAGACAACGAGGTTTGAGAGAGACAAACCAGCTAGCCACGGGCTATCTGGATACTAACTGCTAGCAAACGCTAGCCCTTCCCCCGGATACCGCCGGGAGGAAAGCCTGTTAAAACTCCATCCGCTGATATTCAGCGACGGAGGCAGCCGCCGGACGAGCGCGCTGGCGGGCCCAATCCCGCAAGGCGGTAACCTGCTCACTCATAGTCTTCGACAGCGGCAGCGTAGCGCGAATCGCCGCAATAATGTCGAGCTGAGTAAACTCACGTCCTTGAGCAAATGCTTCATACATAGCCGAAATCAGCCCCTGCTCAATTTCAGCTCCAGAAAACCCATCGCAGACCTTAGTCAACTGGTCGAGATCAAAGCGCTCAATGTCGCGACGGCGCTTTTGCAGATGGATTTGAAAAATGTCCTTGCGCTCTTCAGCATTGGGTAGGTCAACAAAGAAGATCTCGTCAAACCGGCCCTTACGGAGAAACTCACTGGGCAGCTTTTCAACCCGGTTGGCCGTGGCCATTACAAACACCGGCGATGTTTTCTCCTGCATCCAGGTGAGGAAGGTGCCAAAGATGCGGCTTGAGGTTCCCCCGTCAGAGTCAGAGGATCCACCAGCTCCACCAAAGGCTTTATCAATCTCATCAATAAATAAAATGGCAGGAGAAATCGATTCGGCGGTACGCAGAGCGTTGCGCAGGTTGGCCTCAGAGCGGCCCACGGTAGAGCCGTCATACACGCGACCCAAGTCGAGGCGCAGCAGAGGCAGGCCCCAGAGCCGAGAAGTAGTTTTGGCAATTAACGACTTACCGCAGCCCGGCACCCCCAAAATCAGCATGCCCTTGGGCTGGGGCAGGCCGTACTCCCGCGCCCGTTCAGTGAAAGCATCAGATCGCTGCTGAAGCCAGTGCTTGAGTTCTTCGAGACCACCTACGGAGTCTAGGGTCTCATCCACATCCATAAACTCTAAAATGCCGTTGCGGCGAATCAGCTGCTTCT
>JBARVK010000069.1:0-1575 GCA_049646225.1 Nodosilinea sp. | reverse complement strand
GTCGGCTCCACTCCTGGGGTCTGCACAAACGTCCACAGGGCCGGTTCCACTTGTAAGAGTTGCTGGCAGGTGCGGATGGTTTTCGCCAATGGCGTCTTTTCCGCGTATGTGATGGGCAGGGCTGTCGCCGCTTCGAGTTCAGCCTTAACCCCGGCTCGCAAGCGTTCGACCTGCTCGACAAAGTCGGGGCGGGCTAAGGTGCCATCACGCACCCGGTGCCACCAGCGAAATAATCGCCGCTGCCGACGCAGCAGGGCTTCACCAATCTCGCGCGAGACGCCGCTGCGTTCCGCCATCGCCGTGAAATCTCGCTTGAGATGTGCCCAGCACACCTGCCATCGGGTCACCTCAATCCACCGGTAGGCGCTGTAGCGGTCAGAGATGACGATGCCTGGAAAGGCTTGACCAATCAGCCCTTGAGCGGTGGCCTGTGACCGACTGAGCACCACCTCAAAAAAACTCACTAGCGGCGTCACCAGCACCCAGAGCCAGCCCTTAGTGCGTTGGGGATTCCCCCCGTCTCGATTGCCGACCGGGTAGCTGGTTTCATCGCTATGCAGCACAGGCTGGGCTTGCACATACGCTTTGGCGTCCTCTACCGCCGCGCTCACCGCGTCGCTGACCTCCTGCCGCAGACGACCGACCCCGCCCCGCGAGAGGCGCACTCCAAACAGGTCATCCATTACCGCACACACTTGCCGATAGCTCAGCCGGTATGCCCACTCAGCAACGCCACCATCGCCGTCAAGCGCTCACCATAGCCTAAGGGTGACACCCCACAGGGCAGCAGGGCTCGGGTTACCGTGTCGCAGCATGGGCACCTCAGGCCATGCAGGCGATACTCCACCACCTCTGGCTTAACTGGCGGCAGCTCTATCACTTGATGGCGGTGGGGGTGGGGATCCTGGCCCGATAAGCTGGTTCCACAGGCTTCGCAGGCGGGAGGAATGACCTCATGGACCAAACGACAATTGTCCGCTGGATACAGCTTACGGGCTTCGCGAGGGGCACTCTTCCCGCTCTGCTCTCGCGACGCTTTCTGGCCTTTCCCTTTCCCTTTGGCTTTAACGCTTTTGCCAAAGCCATCCGTTGACGGTGGTTTTGATGAATTCTGCGAGCTCTGATTGACTTTCTCTTCTAATACCAACAGCCGCTCACTCAGAGCCCGCACTAACATCTGGATGCTAGCAGGGGTCGCGTCCCAGTCGGCCTTCGGGACTCGGATTCCGGCTATCTCGATCTCGTCACTCATCGTTTCACCTTATCGGGTCGCCTAGCCCAACATCCCTAAACCTTCGTTAAATTCCTGGGACGGTTACCTACAAGAAGACACTATCCTCTTCGTCCGGATCATGCATCGTAGAGAGTTTTATCGCTATTTCCCTTAAAGTTCCGATTAACCATGACAACTACCCAGCGAGGTAAAGTAAGCCATCACCAGCAATTAATTTTTGTCAACTCCACCGTAAATGAGGAGAGCAAGAAATGACGCTAGAATCTTCGATTTTGAGTAATATTCACAAGCTGCTTGAAGCCATTCAGCAGTCTGTACTGCTCTACACAGAGTTTTTGGTC
>JBARVK010000068.1:0-2054 GCA_049646225.1 Nodosilinea sp. | reverse complement strand
CAAAATCCTTCCTCAAGGATAGCTTCCTTCAGAAAGGTTGATGCCTTATCCGCTGGCTCAAAGAATAGGCTTGCTACTCGCAGACTTGCCAATTCACCTGTCTATCAATCACTCAGCTAATAATAATTACCCACTTTGCGGTGGTGAACAGCGGTTTGGCCTTCGGGGTCAGACACCTTACCGTCCTGCACCGTGCAGTACACAATCCAGTGGTCGCTGACCTCCATGCGGCTGGTGACTTCGCACTCCAGGTAGGCCAGTGCGTCGGCCAGCAGGGGCGAACCGTTGCTAGCGGGGCGGGTGCGCACTCCGGCAAAGCGATCGGCACCCGGGGCAAATCGCTTTAAAAAGTGCTTCATCAGGCCCAGATGCTTACCTTCTTCGAGAATATTGAGCACAAAGGTATCGCCCACCTGCATCAGCGACTCAATGGCGCGGTCTTTGGCCACCGCCACTGTAAAGCCCAGGGGCTGGAAGCTGGCCTGGGCTACCCAGGAGGCCAACATAGCGCTGGACAGCTCACCCTTTTGAGCCGTGATGATATACAACCCGCTGCTGATGCGGCCCAGGGCTTTTTCGAGATCGGCATCGAGGGACTTGAGCTTCTTCAGCTTGCCCGCCTGGGCCAGGCCCTGCCCCAGGTCGGTACCCGCCTCTTCGCACGACTGGTACATGCCCTCGGTGGGGGTGTCTTTAATGCGAATGGGCGCAAAAGACTGGATCAACTCCAGATCTTGGAACTTGTTGGCCAGCGGATCCACAGGCTCGTCGTCGCCCCCGTAGGACTCAAACAGGCCAATGGTCTGCTTGCCGTGTACCGCCGCCAGAATGGTGCCCAGGGTAGTCTGGGTTTCCTGCGCCCCGGTGCCAGAGGCGGGGGGCATGCCGATGACCAGGCCCTTGGCGCGACCCACCAGTTCGGTGACATCCTGGGGGTCAGCCGATCGCATGTCCATCATTTCCACCGCGACGCCGGTTTTGGTAATGCCGCGAGCAATCGATTGCGAGAGGCGATCGCTGAACCCGTAGTCCGACACGTAGAACACCGCCACCAGGTCTTCTGCCTTGGCCTTTTCCTGGCTCCAGCGCTGATAGCGTCCGGTCAGCTCCGCCACGTTGTAGCGCAGCAGGGGGCCGTGGCCGGTGGCCACCATTTTCACCGGGGGCAGAGCGTCCATGCGCTTCATGGCCCCCAGCACCGATCGCGCGTTGGGGGCCATTAGGCACTCGTAGTAAAAGCGAAAATCGGGGGAAATCAGCTCTAAATTTTCGTCGTAGGTAGCGTCGCTGCAAAAGTGCAGGCCAAAGGCGTCGCAGGTAAACAGCAGGCCAGTTTTGTGGTCGTAGGTAAAAATGGTGTCAGGCCAGTGCAGGTTGGGGGCGCTGACAAACTCCAGGGTGTGGCCGTGGCCCAGATCCAGGGTGTCGCCATTTTTGACGATCAGGCGCTCAAAGGGGCGGTGCACCAGGTCTTCGAGAAAGGCGATCGCCACCTTAGCGCCCACGACTACGGCCTGAGGGGCCAGCTCTAGCACATCACGCACCAGGCCGCTGTGGTCAGGCTCGGTGTGGCTAATCACCAGATAGTCGATGGTTTTGGGGTCGATTTCGCCGGTCAGCGTTTTCAGGTACAGCTCGCGAAACTTGGCGTGGGAGGTATCGACCAGGGCCACCTTTTCGCCACGAATGATGAAGGAATTGTAGGTGGTGCCGTTTTGCAGGCCAAACTCAATGTCAAAGCGATCGCGATCCCAGTCGAGGGAGCGAATGGTTGTGGTGTCTTCGGCCACCTCCTCGACCTGAACGGTGAGGCGCTTTTGCGCGGGTGTCGCTACAACCATGGAGAACCTCCTGCAAACTACAGGCCGCTAATCAAAGGTCTGTGTAACCCCTGGTTTAGCAACCAACATGTTTCTTAATGTCTCTATTCTCGCTTAAAACCCAAGAGCTGAGGGTTAGAATCCCTTATCGCTGCAATTGCGATCGCTAACTATTGACAATAGTCTTGAAGAGATATCTAGATTCCCAGGCCTCTACCTGAGTTAGCTATACCC
>JBARVK010000067.1:0-1523 GCA_049646225.1 Nodosilinea sp. | reverse complement strand
GAGCTAGAGCGACTCTCGCTGCGGCTCTCCCTAGCCCTTGAATCAGGCCGCATTGGCAGCTGGGAACGAGACTTAAAGACCAATGAAGTGATCTGGGATCAGTGCCTTATCGATATGTATGGCTTCGATCGCTTGGGGCATCAGGCCACCTATCAAGACTGGCGGGCCCACGTTTATGCCGACGATATTGACTGGGTTGAAGCGGCTAACCAGGCGCTCGTAGACAGCGATGCCCCCTACGACCTGGAGTTTCGCGTCTGGCGGAACGACGGCAGCCTGGGCTGGGTTCGCTCTAGTGCCCTAGTCCAACGAGATGCTGCGGGTCAGCCCCTCAGCATCATCGGCATTAACTACGACATTACCGATCAAAGACAGGCTGCCGCTGAACTTCAGGATCTCTCAGCTCGGTTAGCTCTGGCCTTAGAGTCGGGGGGCTTTGGCTGCTGGGAATGGGATGTAATCACGAATGAGCTCAACTGGGATCAGCGCCTGATTGATCTGTATGGCTTTAAGGAAGGGCGGCCGGCCACCTATCAAGACTGGCGCGACCAGGTCTACAGCGACGACCTACCGACGGTAGAAACGGCACTTCAGGCCGCTCTGACCACCGGTATGCCCTACGACAGCGAGTTTCGGATCTGTCGCGGCGATGGCGAACTGCGGTGGATTAAGGCCAATGCTTTGGTCTATCGTACTCCCGAGGGGCAGCCTCTGAGTATGGTTGGCATCAACTACGACATCACTGAGGCAAAGCGAGCTGAGCTACACATGTGGCGTACCGCCGCCCAGCTCGAAGCCTCAAACCGAGAGCTAGAGGCATTTGCCTATTCGGTTTCCCACGATCTGCGGGCGCCGCTGCGGGCGATCGATGGGTTTAGCCGCGCCCTGCTCGAAGACTACGGCGACCAGTTCGACGAAGAGGGGCAGGATTATTTCGATCGCATTCGTCACAATGTCAGCCGCATGGGCCAGCTAATTGACGACCTGCTGCGCCTGTCGCGGGTGTCGCGACAGGCGATGGTCTACGGCCCGGTCAATCTCAGCGCCCTGGTACAAGACCAGATCGACGAGCTCCGGTTGGCGGAGCCCGATCGCACCGTCGAGGTGACTATTACCCCCGGTATTGTCGTCAGTGCTGACCTCACGCTGATGCAGGTTGCGATCGCCAATCTGGTTCAAAACGCCTGGAAGTTTACCAGCCATCGCCCCAGCGCCCAGCTAGCGTTTGGTGTCGGGGGGCAGGCGAATGAGCCAGTTTACTACCTGCGCGACAACGGGGCCGGATTTAATATGGCCTACGCCGACAAGCTGTTTGGAGTATTTCAGCGGCTGCACAATACCCATGAGTTCCCTGGCACCGGCATTGGTTTGGCCACGGTACAGAGGGCCATTCACAGCCAGGGCGGGCGGGTTTGGGCCGAGGCCGCCGTAGATCGGGGAGCAACGTTCTATTTCACCCTGCCCGGTGCCCCTGAGACAGAGAGGCTCTAATGACGCCATTGCGTCCTATTTTGCTGGTTGAA
>JBARVK010000066.1:0-8195 GCA_049646225.1 Nodosilinea sp. | reverse complement strand
CTTGAGGAACTGAGCATCGGCTTTAGGCAGACTCATGGCATCGGCCTTGGCCTGCATCACCTGCCACAGTTCGCTATCGAGATCGCCCTCCTGTTTGCACACTAGCAGCTCGTGACGAAAGTGCTGGTACTTCTCGCCTAAGGACTTAAATGGCCCCATGGCCCTGGCGTTGAGGCCGTTAGTCTCTTCACCGGAAAGCTCCATACGATGGCGCAGCAGCAGTAGATTGGCTTGGGCAGCTGGCGTTAGCTCACCAAAGATATCGACGTAGCTTTCAGCTTTAGTGAGATAGAGATCCTGGGGCGGCAGCAGTGCTTCGCCCAAAGGCAACACCTGAGCCAGGGTTTTAGCCTGGTTGGTAGCGAGGGTAATGGTGTAGGCCGGTGGGGTTTTGACGCCTGCTGGGTTAAGGTGTTGTCGCACGATCGCCTGAGCAGACGGGATGTTGACTTCAAAGCTATATTGCTCAGCAGTGCGATCGAGCCAGTTGCCTATGCACCTGAATACAACCCTAAACCTATCCAGCGGAGCCTCAAACCGCAATCCTACGCACAGCTGAGGTTCAGCACCATTGACAGAAGTTGTATCTAGACCAGGAGTACGGGGCTGCGAGCGGGGGATAAATTCAAAGACTGTATGCTCTAAGGTGCTGAGCCGGGCAATGTCGCTGGCCAGGGCTTGAACGTCGGCATGGATGCCCCTTGGGTTTGGCACACTCTCCAGAGACGTAATTGAAACTCGAAAACTATTGGCTGCGTCAAAATCGTGAACCATGTGTGCTGAGGTGATAGTGCTGACAACCGCTGGCTCAGTATATCAGTGCTATTTGAGTTGGGGCTCCAAAGGTATAAACCTGGTCTTTAATAGGGGCAGCTTGAAGAGCGTTAAGGATGAAGCATGCCAATCATTTTTCTGTCCTACCGTCGCCGCGATAGCCAAACCATTACCCGAAAAATTCATGAACACCTAGAAGAAACCTACGGTCAAGACGCAGTTTTTCTAGACGAAAAAAGTATCCCAAAAGGAGAAGACATTCGCCAATACATTAGAGACAGCCTCAGAAAGTGTGCTGTGGTGCTGCCGATCATTGCCGCTGATTGGCTGAACAATATTACAACCTTCAGTTTAAGCAGTGACTGTGACCCGCCAAGGGATTGGCTCACAATAGAGCTGGAAGAGGCACTGGCTTACAGGAATGTCAGCGATGTTAATATTGTGCCCATTCTACTCGACGGAGTACTAATTCCTAGGGAAGACAGGCTACCCAAAGGACTGAGAGAATTGTCGTACCTCAACGGTATTTGCTTTAAGTCTGACGCATTTCATGAGGACAAACAGCGATTGGTGCGCGAGCTAAATCGCTTAATTAAGGGTAGTGCTTTAGAGTTACCCAAGACCTTGACAAGCCCTTCGGATGACGAGCTGCTGCGGCAAAACCAGTACCGCCATGAGGTGCGCTACTGTTTGGAGAACAATGATGGCCAAATCGATGGCATTGGTCATATTTACCTGGAAGCGCTGCGACAGCATCTACGGCTCACTCGTGAATCGACTAAAAGCATTCAAGTGGCGGCCCAGCAGCCCTATCACCGCTACACGACGGCGGTTAAGCACCTCGTAGATCATCAGGCTAGTGCCCTGGCGTCTGCCTCTCAGGCTAACGATCATGCCCCGGTACTGACCCTCGATAGACGGGCCATCAGCCACTTGCGGCGACTGCACCACAATCTGAATTTACCCCGATGGAAAGCCCTCAAAATTGAGTATCAGATCCTCAAAGAGTGGGAGGAGCAACACGGGACTTTGCCCAACCAGTCTGCCTAATCTTCAAGATCGGGCTACGCAAACACCGTACAGTCTTGGGTTTGGCTGTGCCTATCCCCCTGCGTAGGCTGTCTGTTTAAACCGAGGTGATGCGATTGGGGTTTGGTACAAAAGCCAGCCTCAAAACAAAACCCCAGAGTTTTGGCTCCGGGGCTTTGCAGATACTGAGTGGGGGCTGAGACGTTTATTTAAAGCCGACGGAAGCTTGCCATACGAAGGCCAGCAGCAGGAAAAAGACGGGGATGATGGGCAGCACATCTACCAGGGGGTCAAACAGGGAGTAGGCCTCGGGCAGCTTGGCCAGCAGCATTGCGACTTCCATTGAATAGTTATCCTCTCGTTACACAGCCGGGACAAAAAATTCTTCAAATGCCAGTCAAGCTAAGCCCTTGAGCGCCCTGGCTGGAATCTGAGAATTGGTAAATTTTCTTCGCATTTTATCATGGGTGGGGGGCATCGATCGCACTTGCCGCCGATGGCTCCAGCCAGTGGGCAAAGTCTTGGGCAAAGCGATCGCTCACAATGGCCTCCCGGATCCGCTGGGTAAAGCGCACCAGCTCCGTGATGTTGTGGATCGAGATCAGGGTAAAGGCCAGCATCTCCTTAGCGTGGATCAGGTGGCAGAGGTAGGCGCGGGTAAAGTGCTGGCAGGTGTAGCAGGGGCAGGCGGCATCGATCGGGGTGTAGTCGCGGCGAAAGCGCTGGTTTTTCAGGTTCCAGCGTTCGCCATCGACCAGCGCCGCGCCGTGGCGAGCCAGCCGGGTGGGAATGACGCAGTCAAACAGGTCTACTCCCGCCGCGATCGCCTGGGCCATTTCTCTATAGGTGCCCACCCCCATCAGGTAGCGGGGCTTGTGCTCGGGCAGGCAGGGGGCGGTGGCCTTGACGATGGTTTCGATCAGCTCTGGCGGTTCACCCACGCTAACACCGCCGATCGCATAGCCCGGCAGATCCAACGTCGCCAGCTGCTGAGCTGCTTCAGTGCGCAGGTCAGGATACACGCCCCCCTGGACGATACCAAACAGCGCCTGATCGGGGCGTTTGTGGGCCTCAACACAGCGCTGGAGCCAGCGCCAGGTGCGATCGGTGGAGGCCTTGATCGTCTCGCGGCTGCAGGGGTAGGGGGGGCACTCGTCGAAGGCCATAATCACATCGGCCCCTAGGTCGTTTTGAATTTGAATCGACGTTTCGGGGCGAATGGTAATGATGCGGCCATCCTTGGGCGACTTGAAGGTAACGCCGTCTTCGGTAATCGTGCGCATCTGGCTCAGGCTAAATACTTGAAAGCCGCCAGAATCGGTCAGCATGGGGCCATCCCAGCCCATAAAGCGGTGCAGGCCACCCGCCTCGGCGACGATATCTTCCCCCGGCTGCAGGTGCAGGTGGTAGGTATTGGAGAGGACCATCTGCGCCCCGGTGGTGGCAAGCTGAGCCGGGGTAACGGTTTTGACGTTGGCCAGGGTGCCCACGGGCATAAATCGAGGCGTGTGAACAGGGCCGTGAGGCGTGGTGAAGGTACCGGCCCGCGCCTGGGTGTGGCTACAGCGGGCATCGCAGCGAAAGGAAAAAGCCTGGGTCAAAATGAGCGTTCCGGGGAGCAGGACGACGGGTAAAGCGGCATTTATCGTAGCATTTGGCGGCGATCGCAGCGGCTTGAAGTAAGCCACCGGTATCCCCTGGCTTTGCTACCCTTAAAGCTAGATCAGCCCTACGACAACTCCTCAGCCCATGGCCACGGCTTTAGACAAAGGTTCTGTCCCCCGTTCTGCCTTGGTGGCACGCTTTAAAGCCCTGGCTGACCCACTGCGGCTGGCGGTGATTGAGCTACTGCGATCGCAAGAGATGTGCGTGTGCGATCTGTGCGATCGCCTGGATATCGCCCAGTCAAAGCTCTCCTTTCATCTCAAGACCCTGCGCGAAGCGGGGCTTATTTCCGCTCGCCAGGAAGGCCGCTGGATTTACTACCGTCTCAACCCCGCTGAGTTTGCTGACCTGCAGGGGTACCTGGCCACGCTGCAACCGTTGGGCGGTGTACGCCCCGCCCGAGACTGCGGGGCCGAGGTTGAGGTGGGTAAATCGGTGCATCGATAGAGAGCGGCTGAACAGTTACAGCCCAAATGGTGTCTTTCCTGCTATCCAGAATTTTGCTTAAGTTCAGCAAATGCTGACATTGGCCGATTGCCCCAGCCTATAACGCTGGATTGCTTCAACTTGGGCAAACGGATCTTGCCAATACCCCTTAGAATGATTTGGATTTTTCGTAAGCACCCCTGCAGCCTATGCCCCGCCGTGATGACATCCACAAGATTTTGCTGATCGGCTCTGGCCCGATTGTCATTGGCCAAGCCTGCGAGTTCGACTACTCTGGCACCCAGGCCTGCAAAGCGCTACGGGAAGAGGGCTACGAGGTGGTGCTGATCAACTCCAACCCGGCCACCATCATGACCGACCCGGAGACGGCCAACCGCACCTATATCGAGCCGCTGACCCCGGAAATTGTGGAGCGGGTGATTGAGCGGGAGCGCCCCGATGTCATGCTGCCGACCATGGGCGGCCAAACGGCGCTGAATTTGGCGGTGGCTCTGGCCAAAAATGGGGCGCTAGAGCGCCACGGCGTCGAGCTGATTGGGGCCAAGCTCGAAGCGATCGAGATGGCGGAAGATCGCAAGCTATTTAAAGAAGCGATGGCGCGGATTGAGGTGCCAGTGTGCCCCTCAGGCCTGGCCGAAACCATGGATGAGGCCAGGCAGATCGCGCAGCAAATTGGTACCTTTCCTTTAATTATTCGGCCTGCCTACACCATGGGCGGGACGGGCGGCGGCATCGCCTACAACCAGGAAGAGTTTGAAATGATCTCGCGATCGGGGCTAGACGCCAGCCCGGTGTCGCAGATTCTAGTCGAGCAATCGCTGCTGGGCTGGAAGGAGTACGAGCTGGAGGTGATGCGCGACCTGGCCGACAACGTGGTGATCATCTGCTCGATCGAAAACCTCGACCCGATGGGCGTGCACACCGGCGACTCGATCACCGTGGCCCCCGCCCAAACCCTCACCGACAAAGAATATCAGCGCCTGCGCGACGCCTCAATCAAGATCATCCGCGAGATTGGCGTAGAAACCGGCGGCTCGAACATTCAGTTTGCGGTCAACCCCGACAATGGCGAGTTCATTGTGATTGAGATGAACCCTCGCGTGTCGCGCAGCTCGGCCCTGGCGTCGAAGGCCACGGGTTTTCCGATCGCCAAGTTTGCGGCCAAGCTGGCGGTGGGCTACACCCTCAACGAAATCTCCAACGACATCACCAAGAAAACCCCGGCTAGCTTTGAGCCCACCATCGACTACGTGGTGACCAAAATTCCCCGCTTTGCCTTTGAAAAATTCCCTGGCACTACCTCAACCCTGACCACCCAGATGAAGTCGGTGGGCGAGGCAATGGCGATCGGGCGAACCTTCCAGGAGTCGTTTCAGAAAGCGCTGCGATCGCTGGAAACGGGCCGAGCGGGCTGGGGCTGCGATCGGGCCGAAAAGCTGCCTAGCCTCAACGAAATTCGTCCCAAGCTACGCACCCCCAACCCTGAGCGCATCTTTGACCTGCGCCACGCCATGCAGCTGGGACTGACGGTGGATGACATCTACCAGCTCACGGGCATCGACCCCTGGTTTCTCAACCAGCTCTGCGGCCTGCTGAAAACCGAAAAGTTCCTCAAGCGCACCAAGCTGAGCGATCTCACCTACGAGCAGATGCGGGCGGTCAAGCGCCAGGGCTTTAGCGATCGCCAGATTGCCTACGCCACCGGCACCCGCGAAGACGCCGTGCGCGACTGCCGCAAGGGCCTGGGCGTGATTCCTGTCTACAAAACCGTGGATACCTGCGCCGCCGAGTTTGAGGCATTTACCCCCTATTACTACTCCACCTACGAAGACGAAACCGAGGTGCTGCCCAGCGATCGCCCCAAGGTGATGATCTTGGGCGGCGGCCCCAACCGCATTGGCCAGGGCATTGAGTTTGACTACTGCTGCTGCCACGCCTCCTTCGCCCTACGCGACGACGGCTACGAGACGATCATGGTCAACTCCAACCCCGAAACGGTCTCGACCGACTACGACACCAGCGATCGCCTCTACTTCGAGCCCCTGACCAAAGAAGACGTCCTCAACATCATCGAAGCCGAAAACCCCATCGGCATCATCATCCAGTTCGGCGGCCAAACCCCGCTCAAGCTGGCCGTTCCCCTGCAGCAATACCTGTCCAATTTAGAATCCTCCGACCCATCACCCCATCACCCCATCACCCGCATTTGGGGTACCTCCCCCGACTCCATCGATACCGCCGAAGATCGGGAGCGCTTTGAGGCCATTCTGCGCGAGCTTGACATCAAGCAGCCCCCCAACGGTATGGCCCGCAGCTACAACGATGCCCTCAAAGTGGCCCAACAGATCGACTATCCCGTGGTGGTGCGACCCAGCTACGTGCTGGGCGGTCGCGCCATGGAAATTGTCTACTCCGACGCCGATCTGGAGCGCTACATGACCTACGCGGTGCTGGTCGAACCCGACCACCCGATTTTGATTGACAAGTTTTTGGAAAATGCGATCGAGGTGGATGTGGATGCGATCGCAGACCATACCGGCCAGGTCGTCATCGGCGGCATTATGGAGCACATTGAGCAGGCGGGCATTCACTCCGGCGACTCGGCCTGCTCGCTACCCACCATGACTCTGCCCCCCGAGGCCCTCGCTACCATTCGCGACTGGACGACCAAGCTGGCCAAGCGCCTCAGCGTCATCGGCCTGATGAATATTCAATTTGCCGTCAAGGGCGACCAGGTTTATATCATTGAGGCCAACCCCCGTGCCTCGCGCACGGTGCCCTTTGTCTCTAAGGCGATCGGTCACCCCCTGGCCAAGCTGGCGGTGCGGGTGATGTCGGGCAAAACTCTAGCCGAGCTGGGCTTTACCGCAGAGGTCATTCCCAAGCACATCTCCGTGAAAGAAGCGGTGCTGCCCTTCGACAAGTTTGCCGGTACCGACGCCCTGCTCGGCCCCGAAATGCGCTCTACGGGCGAAGTGATGGGCATCGATGCTGACTTTGGCAAAGCCTTTGCCAAGGCCGAACTAGGGGCTAACCAAAAGCTGCCCCTCAAGGGCACCGTTTTCATCTCCATGAACGATCGCGACAAGTCCGCCGTCATCCCCGTGGCCAAAGAACTGGCTGACCTGGGGTTCAAGCTGATCGCTACCTCCGGCACCCGCATGGCTCTGATGAATGAGGGACTAGCCGTAGATCTGATCCTCAAAGTTCACGAGGGCCGTCCCAATATCGAAGACGCAATTAAAAACAACGAAATTCAGCTGATCATCAATACCCCAGCCGGCAGCACCGCGATCGAAGACGATCGCTCGATTCGCCGCACGGCCCTGGCCTACAAGGTGCCGATCATCACCACGATCGCCGGGGCCAAGGCGACTACGGCTGCGATCGGTTCCCTGCAACAAAATCCCCTCCAAGTAAAGTCCCTCCAGGAATATATAGGAATGTAGCTGAATAAGGGTTACAGCAAATACCTGGAGCGATTGCCTAAACCCAGGGTGACGTTTCTGTATGTAGAGCCGTAAAGCAAATTGGGTTTGTGATTTCGTGGCACCCTACAATTAAGGCGTACGTTACTGACTTAACCCTATGTCTGTAGAAACCGTTGGCACCCCGCCCCCCGAGGCCGATCGCGTGCGGTCTGTGCTTCAAGAGCAGCTGCCAGATATTATTGCCAGTTTTAACCAGGTGCTGCGCGACCAATACGGTATCACGGGCGTTAGCGTCGGCGGGTTTACCGTTGTGCCTGAGAGCGCAGTAGCCTCTAAAGTTACCTGCGACCAAGACGGCTGCTCGGTTAACTAGGGCCGCGTCAGGTAGGGCCGTACAATCATTGCGCCATGACCCCGGTCCACATCGGCAATTTGTTTCAGCTGCCCGAGCCGCTGCCAGCGGTAGAGCTGTTTACCGCCCTGGTTGAAACACCCCACCTGCGGATTGAGCGCATTCTCTCGGCTGGGCAAACGACGCCCCCTGGCCAGTGGTACGACCAAAGCCAGGCTGAGTGGGTTCTACTCGTGCAGGGTAGCGCCATGCTCACCTATGAGGATGGCGCTACGTTGGCCATGGGGCCAGGCGACTACGTGCTGATATCGGCCCACATTCGCCATCGAGTTGACTACACCAGCAGCGATCCACCCTGTCTGTGGCTGGCGGTTCATGGCGAGTGAGCCAATTGAGAAGACCTCAAAGAGAATTTGAGGTCTTTGTCCGTAAACGATCATAGGTAGGTTGTAGCTAAACCTGGAGAGTGTGAACCGTGTTCAGCGTCCCTCCAGAAC
>JBARVK010000065.1:0-3132 GCA_049646225.1 Nodosilinea sp. | reverse complement strand
ATGTGTATCAACTGCTGATTCGGCTTCAGCAGCAACATCCCCAGGCCCGACTGGTGGTGTACTCCATTTTGCCGACGCGGCTGCGCGAGTTACCGAGCGATCGCATTCAGCGCGTCAATCAGCGCCTGGCCACCCTGACGGCCTCCCAAGGAGCGACCTTTGTCGATTTGCAGCCCACCTTTAGCGATCGCCAGGGCTTGCTGCGCCTCGATCTAACCACCGATGGGCTGCACCTCAGCCCCCAGGGCTACAGCCTCTGGCAGGCGGCCTTGATGGCCCCTTGAGGGGTTTCATCTGGCGCACCAGTAAGCTATGTATCCCAAGACAGGCTGAACTCGCCCCCCGGTTTTCCTGAGTTTGTGTGCTAGGGCCGCGTCATAATAGGATCAGCTATTGCCCTTTGCCCGAGCGAATACCCGTGCCTAAGCGATCTGCCAAACCCAAGCTGGGACGACTGCAGAAACTCGACCCAACCGACTACTGGCAGACCCAGGCCGATTTTCAGCAGTGGCTCACAGAGCCGGAAACCCTAGAGCTATTGAGCGAGGCCGTGGGGCTGGATTGGTCGCTGCCGGAGCCCGATGAGGATCTATCTGGCGTCTACGCTCTGCTGCGATTGGCCGATAGCGAGCGGTCGCTGCTGCTGGCGGCCCATCTGGGTACGCCAGAGTCAGCCGATCTCGGTCGTCTGCTGACTTGGGCAGCCGAGGCTGAGGCGGCAGCCATCGTCTGGGTGGCACCAGCCTTTTCTGAAGCGGTTTCGCTGACCCTCGACTGGCTAGGTCAGACTAGCCACACCGTTGTCGTAGGCGTGGAGGTGGAGCTGTGGAGCATTGGGAAATCGGCCATGGCGGCCAACTTCTTGCCTGCCTGTGGAACCGAGCTTGAGCTAGCCGAGGATACAGAAGACCCCGAAGCGGCGGCGATCGAGGCTGACCCCGCTAGCGAACCAGAGCCTGAACCCCTCACCGAGCTGCAGCAGGAAAATTTAGATTTCTGGAGCGGCCTGTGCGATCGACTGGATCGCCAGGGCAGCCTGGTCAAACCCGGCTCGCCTTCGATCGAATCAACCCTGGGCTTTGCCATCGCCCGGGCCGGGTTTCGCCTCAATGCCATTCTCGATCGCGACCACAGCAGCCTCTATACCGAGCTGCTGCTGTCGGGGATCGATGCTCAGCCTCATTTCTACCTGCTGGCCCAGGAGCGTGAGGCGATCGCCGACGACATTGGCCTGCCCCTGATCTGGGACGGAGCCGGGGATCAGACCTGCATGGTGGCCAGTGCGCTAACTGAGGTAAACCTGGGCGATCGCGATCGGTGGCCCGACTACCAGGCCTGGTTTTGCGACTGCCTGGAGCGGTTTTACGAAGCCTTCTTCGATCGCATTAAGCGGCTCGATGCCAACAATTACCAGCCCCTGCCGCGCCAGCGGGCGAGGGATCTGAGCGAGGCGCTAATTTTGCCGATGCGGCCTCAGGGGTAGGTGATGGGGTAATGGAGTGATGGGGTTAGGGAATGGAGACAGTATTGGCTGAGGCTTGTCCCTGCGGCAGCGGGGAGCGCTTTGAGGCCTGCTGCCAGCCTTACCTGCTGGGCCAGCAGGCGGCTCCCACGGCGGAGGCGCTGATGCGATCGCGCTATACCGCTTACTACCAGGGCAATATTGACTATCTAATTACAACTCACCATCCCACTCAGCGGTATGCGGGGCAGCGAGCAGCCATTTTACAGAGCGTGGCCAGCACCCGCTGGTTAGGGTTGCAGGTACTGGCTACCGAGGCGGGGCAAGCAAGCGATCGCCAGGGCGTGGTGGAATTTGTGGCCCACTACGACGATCCAAAACCAGGACAGGTACACGAGCGATCGCGCTTTACCCGACAAAAAGAGCGCTGGTTCTACGTCGATGGCGATGCCCTGCCGCCGCTGGTGCCCAAGCGCGGTAATCCCTGCTGGTGCGGCAGCGGCAAAAAGTATAAGGCCTGCCACGGGCGTTGAGAATGTTTAAGACTTCTCTCCGCCCTGGCCGAGTGGTTCCACTCGCATTCCATACTCAAGTCAACGTGCCCTGACTGCGCCGGGGAACCCGGGCTCAGCCACCCCTATGCCTGATCGATTGCCAACTCCGCCTGCCCCTGAATCAGAGGTGGTGCTCAACCCTCAGACCCTCGCGCGCGTGCGAGAGGGGATAGCCATGTCGCGCCACCCAGTCGTGCGCCAGTATATCGAAACCGATCTGGCTGAGCTGAGCGCGATCGCTGAGGGCACCGCCGATCGCCGAGTCAGCGGCGGCTTTCGGCGCTGGGTAATGCGCCGATTTATCAAAAGCTTTTTTCGGGTTTGCATCGAAAACCCTGAACACATTCCCGCCCAGCCCAATGTGCTAACTGCCAACCATCTCAGCCACCTCGACCCGTTTTTGCTGCTGGCGTTTTGTCCGCCCTCTCCCTACTACTACATTCTGGGCGACGCCCGCACCCTGTTCAACAAACGCTGGAAGCGCTGGCTGATCGGCTGGGCGGGCGGTGTGATCCCCCTAGAACGGTGGTGGAAAGAAGAGCTAGCTGTGATAGCCGCAGCTGACCAGGGCCGCCACGATCTGAAGCCCTTGGCCACCGACATCCGAGACTACGTTCCCAACGGCAGCTCGATTCACCAGATGCGGCAAATTGATCAAGCGGTGCAATCGCTGCTGGCGCGGGGGGACGGCGTGATGCTATTCCCCGAAGGCCGCCTGGGTGAACAGGAAGGCCGTATGCACCCACTTAAGCGGGGCACAGTGCTCTACGCGATGCGATCGGGTGTTCCTATCTACCCGGTGGCGATTATCGGCACCCAAAATCTTTACTGGCGCAAGCGCCTGACCCTGCGATTTGGCCCGCCGGTGCATGTTCCACATCAGCATCGGCCTAAGCGCCAGGCCATTGATGCGGCTCTGGCTGAGCTAGAGCAGGCATTTGCGGCCCTGCTGCCCGCCGACTATCAGGAACCCGAGGGGCTAAAGCTGTTTAGCCACTGGTTAAACCACCTGTTCTGGTAGTTTGTAGTGCTGAAAAAGCCCTTAACGAGATTTGAACTCGTGACCTCTCCCTTACCAAGGGAGTGCTCTACCACTGAGCTATAAGGGCTAATTGT
>JBARVK010000064.1:0-4543 GCA_049646225.1 Nodosilinea sp. | reverse complement strand
CCCATATGTCGGGCGATCAGGTGCTCTGCGAAATTCATCGCTGCCATCCTAAAATTTTGAATATTCTTTTGACGGGCATGGCCAGTTTTGACAGCGTCATCAATACTGTCAACAACGCCAATCTCTACCGCTATATTCCCAAGCCCTGGGATGAGGCAGATTTGGCTTTAGCGGTGCGGACAGCCCTGCGCAGCTACTACCAGGAAGAACAGATGGCCCGACAATACCTGGAGCTACAGGCGGTCAACCAAAAGCTGGGCCAGGAGATTGACGAGCGCAGGCAGGCAGAGGCGCGGCTGACCCACATGGCGCTCCATGATCCGCTCACGGGTTTACCTAACCGCAAGTATTTTATGGAGCGGGTTGATGCGGTTTTGCACCAGGCCAAATACGACAACGCCAACACCGGGGCGTCAGCCTTGTTTGCGGTTATGTTTATCGACTTAGATCGGTTCAAAATTATCAACGACAGTCTCGGCCACGATGTGGGCGATCAGCTTTTGATTGCCATCAGCGATCGCCTCAAGCAGTGTGTGCGATCGTCTGATACCGTGGCTCGCCTCGGCGGCGATGAGTTTACGGTGCTGCTGCACCCAATTTCGAGTTTGTACGACGCGACCGAAATCTCGGATCGCATTCTAGAGACGCTGTCTACCCCCTTTCACCTGGGCGATCAGCTGTTTAGCGTCAGCGCCAGCATTGGTATTTTAGAAGGCTCGAGTCAGTACAACAGCAGCGTGCAACTGCTGCGCGATGCCGATACCGCCATGTACGACGCCAAAGCCAACGGCAAGGCGCGCTACTCTATTTTCAATCACCATATGCACAGCCATACGCTGCATATTTGGCGGCTCGAAAGCGCCCTCCAGGGTGCCCTAGAACGCAATGAACTCTACCTGGACTATCAGCCGCTGATAGCGATCGCCACCGGCCAAATCAGAGGCATGGAGGCTCTGCTGCGCTGGCGACACCCCGAGCGGGGGCTGATTCCCCCCGA
The DNA here is from genome assembly GCA_049646225.1 of Nodosilinea sp. Lineage (GTDB taxonomy): Bacteria > Cyanobacteriota > Cyanobacteriia > Phormidesmidales > Phormidesmidaceae > Nodosilinea. The sequence goes on along the minus strand of JBARVK010000064.1, from coordinate 3,546 downwards.
CGACTTTATCCCCATTGCCGAAGATTCGGGCCTGATTTTGATCATTGGCGAGTGGGTCTTGCAGGAGGCCTGTCAACAGCTGAAGGATTGGCAGACCCGGCTGCCGGGCTGCGCCGACCTGACCATGAACGTCAACATTGCCAGTAAACAAATCCACGAGGTGCAGTGTGTAGAAACCATCGATCGCGTTCTGGCGGCGACAGAACTGGAGGGGCGATTTCTCACCCTGGAGCTGACCGAGGGCACCCTGATCGCAGACACCGAAACCACTATCTATGTCATGCAGCAGCTGCGCGATCGCGGCATTCACCTCAGCATTGACGATTTTGGCAAGGGGTATTCCTCCCTCAGCTATCTGCACCGCCTGCCGATCGAAAGCTTAAAGATCGATCGCCTGTTCACCGAGCAAGTAGGCGCTCGGGTGGAGATTTTAAACATTATGCGGGGCATTGTCTCACTGGCCCACAGCCTAGACCTGGCGGTGGTCGTTGAGGGCATAGAGACGGCCCAACAATTGCAAGCCGTGAAGGGCCTAGACTGCGAACTGGGCCAGGGCTACTTTTTTTCGCCGCCGCTCTCGGTCGATCAGGCGGAGCAATTGCTGCTGGGGCAGCTACCGGAGACCGCTCAGGTTTTGCGCCCAATAGCCATGGAGTCAGGGGGGTACCCGGTTTCTGCCGAGTTTTGAATCTAGGGGCCACCGGCAGGGGCGATCGACCCTAGGCAGAAATAGTTTGCCTTCCCCCATGGTACGGGCCTTGTCATGATCCTTGTCATAATAAAGGGCAGCTTTATTAACGGCGACTTTACCATGGCCCAAGACCTACAGCAGTTTTTGACCCTTCTCGAGCAGCGGGGGCAGCTGCGCCGCATTACGGCCCCTGTTAGCTCAGATCTCGAAATTGCTGAGATTGCCAACCGCCTGCTGCTCGGCGGCGGTCCCGCGCTGCTGTTTGAGAACGTACAGGGGGCCAGTATGCCTCTGGCGATTAATGTGCTGGGTACCGTCGAGCGGGTGTGCTGGGCCATGGGTATGGATCACCCCGCCGAGCTAGAGACCCTGGGCGAAAAGCTGGCGTTGCTCTACCAGCCCCGCCCGCCCAAGCAGTTTTCCCAGGCGATCGATTTGGGCAAAGCGCTGTTTGACGTGGTGAAGGCCAAGCCCGTGCGCGACCTGCTGCCGCCTTGCCAGCAGGTGGTGCTCAAGGACGATGCCGTAGACCTCAGCCAAATTCCCCTGCTGCGGGTCTACCCCGGCGACGCCGATAAGGTGATTACCCTGGGGCTGATGATTACCAAAGACCCGGAAACCAAAATTCCCAACATCGGAGTCTATCGTCTTCAGCTTCAGTCCAAAAATACCGCCACCGTGCAGTGGCTGTCGGTGCGGGGCTGTAGTCGCCACCTGCGCAAGGCCGCCGAGATGGGGCAAAAGCTGGAGGTGGCGATCGCGATCGGCGTTCACCCCCTGGTGATTCTCGCCGCTGCGACGCCCCTGCCAATCGATTTATCCGAGTGGCTCTTTGCTGGACTGTACGCCGGTAAGGGACTCAGCCTGGCCAAGTGCAAAACCGTCGATTTAGAAGTGCCCGCCGCCTCAGAAATTGTCCTGGAAGGTACCATTACCCCCGGCGAAACCGCCGTCGATGGCCCGGCGGGCGACCACATCGGCTACTACGGCGGCGTCAACGAGACGGCCCCGCTGCTGCGGTTCCACTGCCTCACCCACCGCAAAAACCCGATCTACATGACTACCTTTAGCGGTCGTCCGCCCAAGGAAGACGCCATGATGGCGATCGCCCTCAACCGCGTTTACAACCCCATCCTGCGCCAGCAGGTGCCCGAAATTCAGGACTTCTTTTTGCCGATGGAGGGGCTGAGCTACAAGGCGGCGGTGCTCTCAATTGAGAAATCGTACCCTGGGCAGGCCAGACGGGCGGCCTTCGCCTTCTGGTCGGCGCTGCCGCAGTTTAGCTACACCAAGTTTGTGATCGTGGTCGATAAGGCGATCAACATTCGCGATCCCCGCCAGGTGATGTGGGCGGTGACCTCAAAGGTAGATCCGGTGCGAGACGTTTTCATTTTGCCCAACAACCCGTTTGACAAGCTCGATTTTGCAACGGAGAAGCCGGGTCTGGGCAGCCGCATGGGCATCGATGCAACGACGAAGGTTTACCCTGAGACCGATCGCCCCTGGAGCGAGGAGCTGACCCCTGACCCGGAGACGGCTGAGTTAGTCGATCGGCGCTGGGTGGAGTATGGGTTGAGTGATTTGAACCTGGGCGATGTGGACCCCAACTTGTTTGGCTACGACTTGAGGTGAGGTGCAGAACGGTGGTGACAAGGGTGTCAAGACTTACCGCCGTGCTCCTACTGGCGTTAGGAATCTGGGGCTGGGGCGGGGCTGCTGCCGCTGGGTCTCTCTGCCAGAATGTAGGGGCGCAGCGGGTCTGCATTGAGACCATCAATCGCAGCGCCAAGTACGCCTGGGAGTATCGGGTAGTGGTTAGCGTGGACGACCAGAGATGCCCGCTGAAGCGCTACGATTGTCGACCAGAGGTGCAGCTAAAGGAGGCGACGACTGCGCCAGACGAGGCCGACATTCGGGCTTTTGTCTGTGGATTAGTGACCCACTAAAGACACTATTTTTCAGAGCGTTTGAGTTGGATAGAGCTGGCCTGGTCAAGGCCTAGGTATGGGGCCAGATGTGGCCCATGGCGCGATCGATAAGGGTGTCGCGATCGAGCCTGGCAGCCAGGGTTTCTGGGTCGTAGAGGCCTTCTGCGACCGCTAGAGAGGCGGCATTGAGGGCGGGTTCGTAGGCTTCTTCTAGGGCTGCTCGCAGTTCTTCGGGCTGGAGGTAGTGCCCTCCGGCTTTGCGGCGCTTGTTTTTGCTTTGAATCTCTAAGGATGCGTTGCGAATGGAGACATCCCAGGACCGGGTCGTGCGATTTTCGGCCTGTTGTTTGATCAGGTGCAAAAGCAAAACCTTGGCGTAGTTGCGAATGTTGCTGACCTTATCGTCCCGGCTCATTTCCTCTAGATCTTCGACAATGACCAGGGCTCCGGGGATATCGCCCTGGAGCAGTCGGTCTTTAAGCTCTAGTAGTTCTTCCATACGGGGTGCTGTTGTCTAGCGATGCCGATGCCCTGGTTCTGCCCACACAAGAGCATCGCACCAAAACGCCGCCAGAATGCTTTTACTTTGATTCTAATCTACGGCTTGATCTAATCGGCCCAATATGACCAGCCAAGATATCACCGCAGGATTGGGAAAGTAGTTAGGCGATCGTAGGCCAGGCTATTGTGTTGCAGGTAGCTGCTATGGGCAAAGACAAGCAGACCCAAGGTGCTTGCTTATTTACGACTGGGTACGGCGCTAGGGACTGAGACGTCAGAGGGTGCGATCGCTAACTGCATCTCGATCAGGTGGATGGCTAGGAGCAGCTCAGCAAGAGTGCGCTGGGCTGCGTAGTACCAGCCGCGCCAGCCGTCGAGGATACCGCCTTTGAGAATCAGGCAGTAGAGCAAGACCACAAAGGGAGC
>JBARVK010000063.1:0-9353 GCA_049646225.1 Nodosilinea sp. | reverse complement strand
CCGGCATGTAGAGAAGCTTGGCGGCCTGGTGCTGCTGCAGTGCCCCCGAAATTTTGGCCATCTGCATCAGGCTGAGCATGCCCTCCTGCATACGGGCTCCCCCGGAGGCGCAGACGATAATCACCGGGCGGCCAGTGGCGGTGCCGCGCTCGATCATACGGGTGAGTTTCTCGCCCACCACCGAGCCCATGCTGCCGCCCATAAAGCGAAAGTCCATGACGCCGAGGGCAACGGGGAGGCCGTCGAGTTCGCCCAGGCCGGTTTGCACGGCGTCGGTGAGCTTGGTTTTGGATTGAGTATCGCGCAGGCGATCGCCGTAGCCCTTGCGATCTTTAAAGCCGAGTGGATCCTGAGGCTGCATATGGGCATCCAGCGCCTGCCAGGTGTTGGCATCGATTAGCTGACGAATGCGCTCGTCGCTAAAGATACGGTGGTGGTGGTTGCACTCGCCGCAGACCCACTGATTGGTGCGCAGGTCTTTGGTATAGGTGAGAACGTCGCAGTGCTCACACTTAGTCCATAGGCCATCGGCAATTTCTCGCTCTTGGCGGTCTTCGCTAATGGGGCCTGACTTACGACGATTTGCAAACCAGTCAAACAGAGACATGGGCAGTGCGTTAGCTCAATAGCGACGAAATAACCTGAAAGTGTCCAAAATGAACACAACTTTCATCCTACCGGGTTTGCGACCACTGCGATAGATAGGCCGGGTCGGGGCTAATGCAGTAGCCCTTCACGGCATCCGTCATGGTGGCCCGGCAAAATTCAGTGCGGTAGACGGTTACCCCCTCCAGGCGGGCGTGGCGCAGGTTGGCACCGCTCAAGTCAGCCCCGTCTAGCCTGACATCTTCCAGCGTGGTCCAGCGAAGGTCGGCATTCTTTAGGTTTGCCTGACGTAAATCCGTCCCTTTGAGGGTAACCCCGACAAGGTTGCAGCCGGGACAGCGATTGGTCACGCGCAAGTACCATACCCGCCAGACAGTGCCGGTGTGGAGTACCACCCAGAGAACGGATGTAGTAATTATCAGCCAAACAAACTTGGCCATGACGGCAACGAAATGAAGAGGTCAGATCGTCATCACGTATCCTGTCGCTGGTACTAATATTTTACGCCTATCCGGCCCGACTTACTTAGTTGTCATCACATATACCCCATCCCAATCGGGTGAGGGGGGGTGGAGCAAATACTGGCGGGCTCGACTGAGGTGTACCGCCACGGCTTTGTCGCTGGGCCGCATCTGCTGGGCTTGCTCAAAGAGGGTGAGGGCCTCGTCGAAGCGCATCGATGTGTAGGCGCTGCGAGCTTTGGCATAGCAGTCTAAAAATGCTTCGGTGCCTGGGGTGAGCGGGGTATCGTTTTTGTCGATCAGCTCGTAGAGGCCAACGGCCTGCTGCTTGCCCTTGACCTGGGTGCGATCGAGCTCGCGTACCCAGACCCTATCGGCGCAGAGGGCGTAGGTGTACTCGCTGATCACAATATCGCAGCCGTACTCTTTAGTGACGCCCTCCAGGCGAGAGCTGAGGTTGACCCCGTCGCCGATCACCGTATACTCCATTTTGCGCTGGGACCCAATGTTGCCCGACACCACCTCCCCCGAGCTAATGCCAATCCCAATGCGGATATTGGGCTGGCCGAGGGCATCCCGCTCGGCGTTGAACTGAGCCAATCGCCGCCGCATATCTAAAGCGCTCTGCACCGCCGCCCAGGCGTGGTTGCTGAGGGGCAGGGGTGCGCCAAACACCGCCATTAGCGCGTCACCAATAAATTTGTCGAGGGTGCCCTCGAAGTTAAATACCGACTCCACCATGGTTTCGAAGTAGGCGTTGAGCATTTCAACGACTTTGTCGGCTTCTAAATCTTCGGTCAGGGTGGTGTAGCCCCGAATATCCGAAAACAGGACGGTGACGTCTTTGCGTTCGCCTTTCATTAGCAAGTCGTCGCCCAGGGCCATGACCTGCTCGGCAACGCCAGGGGTCATGTAGCGGTAAAGGGTACTCTTCATCCGCTTTTCCTGGCTGATGTCTTCGAGCACTAGCAGACCGCCCAGTACGCCACCCTCCGGGTTGGTCAGGGGCGTGACGGTGAGATTAATGCTGCGCTCGATGCGCTGCACCAGGTCGGCGGGTACGGGCGGCGCGGCTAGATTGCCCCAGGCTCGATAGATTTCGGGATGGCCAGGATCGGCCAGGGCAAGCTCAGAGACAGGGTCTAACCCAGTGCCAGGACCAGGAGCTACCGCGACCCGCAGGCTCTGCTCGGGGACGTAGTGGCGAGCGCCATGTTTAAGGCTGTCTTCGAGGCGAAAGCGCAGGCTCTCGATGGGGATCGCCTCCCACACGGGGCGGCGCAGGAGGGCAGCCTGCCAGCGATCGCGAATTGTGCGGCTGTAGTCTGTATCGTCGGGGCAGCCGATTAGCTCCAGGGCGGCGTCATTGATAGTGACGATGCGGCCCTCCATATCGGTGGAGATCACGGCATCGGACAGACTTTGCAAAATGTCTTTCTGGTACTGCTTCTCGACCAGTACGCTCTCAAACAGCTTGGCATTTTCGAGCGCTACCCCAGCCTGAATATTGAAGGCCCGCATGAAGGCCTCGTCGGAGGTGGTGAAGGTGCCCTGGGCTTTATTGATCAGCTGGGTGACGGCGATCAGTTTGCCGCCTGAATCAAATACGGGCATGCAGAGAATGGTGCGGGTGCGGTAGCCGGTGCGCTTGTCGGGCTCGGGGTTAAAGCGGGGGTCTTGGTAGGCGTCAGGAATATTCAGCGGTTCACCCGTGGTGGCGACATGGCCAACAATGCCGCTGTTTCTCGGACTGCGCAGCTCCATCATAGATTTGCCATCGGCCGATTTGACCTTAGACCACAGATCGCCGCTCTCGTCGTCGATCAGCCACAGGGTGCTGCGATCGGCCTGCATCAGCTGGCGTGCTTCTTCCATCACCGATTGCAGCGTTTTTTCTAAATCTAGGCTTTGCTCCAGCGACGAGATCGCCTTCAGCAGTGCCGCGACTCCCTTCTGGTTGCGGGCGGCAATGTAGAACGAGTTGCAGCTTTCTAAAATCACCCCCAGCGATTCGGCAAATTCTTTGAAGTGGCGCTCGTCTTGCGCATCAAAGGGCGTTTGGTTGAGCTTGTTGAGCAGCTGCACCACAGCTACAATGCTGTTGCTCTTTTTGCTCAGCACCGGCAGGCAGAGAATGCTGCGGGTACGATAGCCGTGCTTTTGGTCGTAGGTGCTGTCAAACCGCTCGTCGGCATAGGCGTCGGGAATATTAAGCGGGGTGACGTGGGTCGCCACATAGCCCGAGATGCCCTTGCCCATGGGGACGCGAATTTCGAGCGATCGCTCCCCGTCCCCCTGGGCAATTTTCGACCACAGCTCCTGCTTTTCGTGGTCCACCATAAAAATAGTGGTGCGCTCGGCCTGCAAAATTTGGCCAATCTTGAGGGTAAACGCTTCCAAAATTTGCTCCAGCATGATCTCCAACGACTCGTTGTTGATCATGTCGATGGCGCGCAAAAAATGCTCAAACTCTGCCGTAATTTGGTCGAGCAGGCTAATGAACTGCGGGGTTGGCAGGTCGCGCACTCGGTTGATGAGCGAACTGTCCTGGTTGGCCAGCGATAGCGCCGTGATCATGCTGCCATGATCAAAGCCCGGCCCTGAGGAAGCATTGATCTGAGTTGCCATAGGAACCCTACTCAAGCGTGGCAGATGGAAAAGCCGTGGGTACAGTTAGCACCTATCACTCTAAACCGTATCTCTCAGGTCTAGGTCAGCACCGTTGTGATTTGAACAGAATGCCCTGCCCTAGCATACCCGCCCCCCTTCTAGAGTGACCTATTAAGCCTGGGTACCAGACGGGGCAGACGCGTCAAAACTACCGTGTAGAAAGGCCACCATTTCGGTCCAGGCGGCATCGGTAGCGGCGGGATCGTAGCGGTAGCCATCGTCGCGCATGAAGGTATGGTTGGCCGAGTAGAGCAGCGTCTTGGCCTTACGCCCTGCCGGGGCTAAGGCTTGGAGAATGGTGTCGCGTCCCTCGGCGGGGATGTGGGGATCGTGATCCCCAAAAATAAGCAGCAGCCGAGCCGAAATTTCCCCCAACCGCTCCAGGGTGTTGGCCCTGTCTTTGCCTAATCTACCGTTGTGAATACCGGTCGGATAGCAGCATACTGCGGCCTTAACCGCTGAGTTCAGTGCGGCTCGGCAGGCCAGATGCCCCCCAATGCAAAATCCGAGGGTGCCGATCTGCCTGGGGGCGACGGTGGCATGGTGTTGCAGCCAGTCTAGGACAGCCTCGGCGTCGGCGTCGTAATCAGCCACCTCAGTGCGGCGGGCGGCATCGTTGCCCCGCAAGCGGCCAATGTCGTTGGGCTCGATCACCGTGCCGATCGGCTCCAATCGGTGAAAAATTTCGGGGGCGGCTACCACATAGCCATACCCCGCCAGGCGATCGGCCAGGCGCAGCATCGGGCCCCCCAGCTGGTAGATGTCGGAATAGAACAAAATGCCAGGGTACTGCCCAGCCACGGCTGGTTCAGCCACGTAGAGGCGCATCAGGCTGTCGTCTACGGTAAGACCCACGTCACGGTGCTGAATTTGCACAGGTTGACCTCCAAAATTCGCCAAAAGGATAGGGGGAGAATGTATTTGCCACCTGATCACCCTACCTTCTCAGCCTTGTCGTACCGATAGTGGAGGATGATTGGATCAACGAGCGGTTATCTAAGACACAAGCGCTGGCTATGACCCTATTTTTTACCCCCGACCCCGCCCTGCAAGTGGCCCTCGACCAGGTGCTCGACCAGGTGCGCACCGAGTTTGACCTCAAACCTACTCAAATTGCCGTCACCTGGGTGGTGTACGACCCGCCCTACATTACCAACACGGGCGGAGCCCTCAGCGCTACCGACTTTTGGCAGCGTCAGCCGCGCGGGGCCAGCTACCGAGGGGTCGAGCTGATCTATCCAGCCAGCGTGGTCAAGCTGTTTTACCTGGTGGCTGCCCATGAGTGGCTAGAGCAGGGCATGATTCCCCCTTCGGCTGAGCTAGACCGGGCGTTCAAGGACATGATTGTCGACTCTAGCAACGACGCCACGTCACTGGTGGTCGATATGCTCAGCGGCACCACCAGCGGCCCGGAGCTGCCCCCCGGCCCCTTTGAGACCTGGTGCTATCAGCGCAATATTGTTAACCGATTTTTTCAGTCGCTCCAGTGGTCTGAGCTGACGGCGGTAAACCTCAACCAAAAGCCCTGGGGTGACGGCCCCTACGGTCGGGAACGAGCTTTTGTGGGCGAGCACTACGACAATCGCAATCGGCTCACCACCAACGCTGTGGCCCGGCTCATGCACAGCATTGCCGGAGGGGTGGCGGTCTCAGCGGCGCGATCGCAGACCATGCTCAATCTCATGCAGCGTTTCGTGCCCCCTAACCCGCCAGAACCCGGCGCAGAAGACCAGGTCACTGGCTTTTTGGGAGCAGGCTTGCCCTCCGGCACCGCCCTATATTCGAAGGCGGGCTTCACCAGCCAGGTGCGTCACGATGCCATTTACTTTGAGCTACCCAGCGGTACTCCTAGCTTGCTTGTTGTCTTTACCGAAGGCCGCGAGCATAGTCAAAATCGCGATCTCTTGCCCCAGTTGGCCAGCCTGATTGCTCAAACCATCGCCAGCACCTCATCCTCGGCCTAAAGTTTAAGAGATTGAGCGATCCTCGCTTTGATCTATCTCCGAGTAGAGTCGCATCTCTCTCAAGTGGGTGCAAAATGTTGTCAACACAGCCCTGCCTCAAGGTTGAAGATGATACAATTCAGCCAATTTCAAAGGTAAATGCGGCGTTTGGGCCTGTAGCAACGAAAAAAACCAATTTTTCCATCTCTAGCTACAGCCGTATGATTTCGAGCTTAATTGTTTCGAACTTGATCATTGTTGCCATTTGGCCGATGAGACTTGATTGTTAAAAATCTGAGGAGTGAACAGAATCATGACGTATCTCAAGCGAGTTTCTCTGGCGCTGAGCCTGGCCGCTGTGGCCGGTGCAGCCAGCCCTGCCCTAGCCCAAACCCAGCTAAGTGATCTGGAGTTGACCGACACTGTTTTGGCCGAAGTAGACGTTGCTCCCGCCGCAGGGGTTGAGCCTACTGTAGAAGCCGCTGCGCCCGTAGATGCGGCAGAGACCGTAGACGCTGCTGACATAGTACAGCTCGAGGCCGTTGAGGTCTCTTCTAGCGAAGCCAGTTTGCTAGCGCTGCCTGAGCAGGCTCCTTTAGTTAGCGATAGCCTATTCGCCGCTGGCAACATTGAATCTGCGCTGCTGGCCGCCACCGTTGAAGCGGCCCCCGAAGCTACTGACTCCATTGACTTGGCCCAATCCGTTCCCACGACCGTCTCTGTCTCCCCAAATTATTTGGGTGTAGGCGGTAACATCGGTATTGGCAATCGCGGCGACAGTGCTCTGTCTAGCTTTGGCTTTAATGTGATCAGCAAAATTTCTCTGGGGCCTCGGTTTTCCCTGCGGCCTGGGGCTACGATCACTAACGATCGCTCGGGTTTCACCATTCCCCTCACCTACAATTTCAACACCATTACCTACGGTGGTTTTCTCGCTCAGCCCTACGTGGGTGCTGGGGTTGAAATTCCCACCAGTGGTGACCTGGGTCTGTTACTTAATGCTGGTGCCGATGTGCCTATCTCCAGCAACTTCACCCTCAACGGGGTGGCCAATTTCCGGGTAACCGATGGGTTTGCCCTGGGCATTTCCCTCGGCGTGGGCTACAACTTCCCCTTCTTCTTTGACTAAAGTCTGAACGCAATACTGACTTGCTGAGGCCTGAATGAAGTCAAGCCCAATAGTTTGATCAAAGGGAATCGCTATCTGCAGCGGTTCCCTTTTTTTGCCTGGGCATTCTGAAGGCACAGCTTAAGGGTGTTGTCATGGCAGAACGTTCTGTGGCCTGGAGCGAGGTGCTTCAGGCCTTTCAACAGATTTGGGGCTACAGCGACTTTCGTTCGCCTCAAGATGCGATCGTTAAAGCCTTACTTGAGCATCGCGATGTGCTGGTGGTGCTGCCCACAGGGGGCGGAAAATCTATCTGCTTTCAGCTGCCGGCGCTGTTGCAGTCGGGCCTGACGCTGGTGATATCGCCCCTGGTAGCCTTGATGGAAAATCAGGTGCAGGACCTGCGCGAAAAAGCCCTGCCCGCTGCCACGCTCCACAGCCAGTTGCCCCCGCCCCAGCGCCGCCAAACCCTGCAAGCATTAGAACGCCAGAGGCTGCGGCTGCTCTATGTGTCGCCCGAAACGCTGCTTAGCCCCCCAGTCTGGGAACGGCTGTGCCAGCCCCACCTACAGCTCAACGGCCTGATTTTGGATGAAGCCCACTGCTTGGTCCAGTGGGGAGAAACGTTTCGCCCGGCCTATCGACGGTTGGGAGCGGTGCGAAAAGCGCTGCTTGATTGTCGTCCGCCGGGCAGCACGCTGCCGATCGCGGCCTTTACCGCCACCGCTGACCCCGCCGCCCAAACTATCTTGAAGCAGGTCTTACAGCTCCAGTCGCCCCAGGTGGTGCGGCTCAACCCCCATCGCTCTAACCTCGATTTGCGGGTTAAAGCCGTGGTCAGCGAAGGCCAGCGCCGGGGACTGTTGCAGCGCTACCTCGATCAACATCGTGATCAGGCCGGGTTGGTGTATGTTCGTACCCGCCGCGACAGCGAAGCTCTGGCCGAACGGTTGGGCGATCGCTATCGGGTAGCACCGTACCACGCCGGGTTGAGCAGCCGCGATCGCCGCCAGATCGAAGCCGACTGGATGGCTGACCGACTCCAGTTTGTGGTCTGTACCTCTGCTTTTGGCATGGGGATCAGCAAGTCCAATACCCGCTGGGTCGTGCACTACCAGGCCCCCTGCACTATTACCGAGTACGTGCAGGAGGTGGGCAGAGCAGGGCGTGACGGCAAGGCCGCCGAGGCGCTGACGCTGGTGAGCGAGCCAACGGGCTGGCTAGAACCGGGCGATCGCCAGCGGGCTAAGTTCTTTGAGGCCCAGACTCAGACGCTACAGCAAAAGGCTCAGCGATTGGTGAGCCAGATTCCGCCTGAGGGAGATATTCGCGACATTGCCCAGCGGTTTGAGCATGGGGCTATTTCTCTGTCATGGCTGCACAGCGTCGGTCAGCTAGCGTGGGTGAGCCCATTTGACTATCGGCTTGCCCCTGGACCTACACAGCCTTCGAGCTTGCAAAGCACTGCCAGTCAGCAGATGCACCAGTTTTTGCACAGCCGCCAGTGTCGCTGGCAGGGGCTGTTGGTGGCTTTTGGCTTTCGTACTGAGGCCCAGCGCCTAAGCTACTGTGGGCACTGCGACAACTGCGATAGACAGTCTCCGCGCGCGATCGAACAAATCTCTCGCCTTGGCGTCTAATCGTCAAGACCTCAAGCGATCGTGATCTCTGCTGCCAATTTGGTTTCGCCTGCGAGTCTAAATCAGCAGAAATAATGGTTCAAAGATTGGAATAGCAGTTTTTTTAATGCTTTTCTACTACCTGAGGTATAGATCTCGGGGCACGCGTTTGATTAATTCAGTTATCTCCTCTAGCATGGCGAGGATACCCATACGGTCTCTATGAACATTCTTCTGGTCTATCCACGTTTTCCGAAAAGCTTTTGGTCTTTTGATAAAACTCTGGAGCTGGTCGGGTTGAAAGCTCAGCTTCCCCCCCTAGGCCTAGTGACCGTAGCGGCAATCCTGCCCCAAACCTGGAATTACAAGCTGGTCGATCGTAACGTGCGAGAGGTGTGCGACGACGAGTGGCGCTGGGCTGACATTGTGGTGGTGTCGGCCATGATTGTCCACCGCCCGGACTTTTTAGACGTTGTGCAAACCGCCAAGGGCTACGGCAAGCTGGTGGCGGTGGGTGGCCCCTACCCCACCGCTATTCCCCACGAGGCCGAGGCGGCTGGGGCCGACTTTTTGGTGCTGGACGAGGGCGAGATCACGCTGCCTATGTTCGTGGAGGCCGTAGAACGGGGCGATCAGCGCGGCACTTTCCGCTCCGGCGGCGAAAAACCCGACGTCACCAGCACCCCTGTGCCCCGCTACGACCTGCTGGAAATGGATGCCTACGCCGAGATGTCGGTGCAGTTTTCCCGGGGCTGTCCATTCCAGTGCGAGTTTTGCGACATCATTGTGCTCTACGGACGCAAACCCCGCACTAAATCACCTGAGCAACTGCTGGCCGAGCTGCAGTGCCTCTACGACCTGGGCTGGCGGCGCAGCATCTTCATGGTCGACGACAATTTTATTGGCAACAAGCGCAACGTCAAGCTGTTGCTAAAAGCCATGAAGC
>JBARVK010000062.1:0-4263 GCA_049646225.1 Nodosilinea sp. | reverse complement strand
CCCCCTCATCCCCTCACCTCTCCACCTGCCGTATTGCCGGAGATGCCGTCGAAGCCCTGGAACAGGAAGCCGCGCGGTTAGTAGAGCACCTCATCCCCTCCTGGGAGGGGCAGGGGTGGGTTAGCCCAAACTCCGAGACCCACCCCGCCCTGCGGGCACCCCTCCCAGGAGGGGAGGCCGTTAATCGAGAACTTCACTGGATTCGATCCTTTCTCCTGCCCGCCCTCACCCGCACCAGCGATGAAATTGTCAACCTGCTCAAGGGCCTCGACGGGCGCTACGTGCCCAGCGGCCCCGCTGGAGCCCCCACCCGCAACCGGCCCGACGTGCTGCCCACGGGCCGCAACTTTTTCTCGGTAGATATTCGCGCCATCCCCACCGAGAGCGCCTGGGATGTGGGGCGACGGGCGGCGGAAGTGCTGGTCGAGCAGTACACCCAAGACCACGGTGAGTATCCCCAAACCCTGGGCCTCTCGGTGTGGGGCACTTCGACCATGCGCACCGGGGGCGATGATTTGGCGGAAGCCCTGGCGCTGATGGGGGTGCGGCCCGTGTGGGACGGCCCCTCGCGGCGGGTGGTCGATTTTGAAGTGTTGCCGCTGTCGGCTCTGGGGCGACCCAGAGTAGATGTCACCCTGCGCATTTCGGGCTTTTTTAGAGATGCGTTCCCCAATTTGATTGATTTGTTTGATCAGGCGGTGGCGGCGCTGGCGGCGCTGGAGGAACCGCCGGAGCAGAACCCTTTGGCCCACCGAGTCAGGCAGGAATCCCTAGAGTGGCAGCGGCAGGGGCTATCGGCGGAGCAAGCGGAGCAGCGATCGCGCTACCGCATCTTTGGCTCTAAGCCGGGGGCCTACGGAGCCGGGCTACAGGGACTCATTGAGTCACAAAACTGGACCACCGACGAAGATCTAGCCCGCGCCTACCTGAACTGGAGCGGCTACGCCTACGGGCGCAATGCCCAGGGCCACGCCATGCCCGAAGCCTTTGAGCAGCGACTGCGGCATCTTCAGGTGGTACTGCACAACCAGGACAACCGCGAACACGACCTGCTGGATTCTGATGATTACTACCAGTTTCAGGGAGGGATGACGGTAGCGGCCAAAACGCTCCAGGGCCAGTCGCCCGCCACCTACTTCGGCGATAACGCGGTGACGGCTAAGCCCAAAGTGCGATCGCTGGCCGCCGAAATTGCCAAAGTCTATCGCTCTCGCGTGGTCAACCCCAAGTGGATCGAGGGCGTCATGCGCCACGGCTACAAGGGAGCCTTTGAAATGGCCGCCACCGTCGATTACCTGTTTGCCTACGACGCCACCACTCGCTGCGTCGCCGACCACATGTACGAGGGGGTGGCCCAGGCCTACGTGCTCGACCTCAACGTTCAAGCGTTCGTGCAAAAGGCTAACCCCTGGGCGCTGCGCGATATGGCCGAACGGCTGCTAGAGGCCAACCAGCGTGGCCTGTGGCAGTCGGCCCCGGAGCCGATGCTCGATGCCCTGCGGCAAATCGCTAACGAAGCCGAAGGGGTGCTGGAATCGCGACAGTCGTAGGGTGCATCCGCGCAGCGATGCACCATCACTCCACCGCCAGCGACACCCGATTGCCGCCGATCGCCCGCAGGTCGGTCAGCAAGCCCGAGACCTGGCTGTAGCTCAGCTCGCGATCGGCCTTGAGCACCAGCTTGCCGTCGGGGTTTTGGCCAAAGTAGGTGCGTACCTGCTGGCTGAGCTGGTTAAAGGTAACGGTCTCATTGTCTAGCAGCATATTGCCGTCTTTGTCTAACCCCACGACCAGGGCATCGACCGACACGACTTGAGGCTCTTCACCCGTGCCATCACCCGTGACCGACTGGGGCAGGCGCACGTTGAGCAACTGCTGCCCGGTTAGGCTCATCGAAATAATGATGAAAAAGGTCAGCACCGTCATCAGCACGTCCATCATGGGGACGAGGTTGACCTCAGGAATTTGAGAATTGACCTGGCGGCGGCGGCGAGAACGCATGCGAGTTAACCCAGGAGGGTACAGAGAATGGATGTTGAGGTAGCCCTACAGCCCCAACCGGCTTCCAAAAGCCGTCATCCAACCTTTGGAATGCCACTAGTATAGCCATCGCCAGATCGGTTATGACATTCTACAGATCACTTTGAAGCGGCTATATGCCAATGTACCGCCCCCGCTTTCGCCACTGGCATTGAAGAGAGGGGAGAAGCTACCCGCCTTTGGTAAGGGTTACAGCCAGGAGGAGATTTGCTCTATAGTTCAATCTATGCCTGATGTATCTTTGACAGAACTGGTAGCGGCGGTGCGATCCGGGGAGCTGATCAGCTTTCCGACCGATACAGTACCGGCCCTGGCGGCGCGGCCTGAATCTGGCGATCGCATTTACACGGCCAAAGAGCGTAGCCCCGATAAACCCCTGATTTTGATGGGGGCTGGCCTAGACGATCTGCGGCCCTACATTGCCGGCACTGACGATGAGCTGGCACAGTGGAGCGCGATCGCGGCTCAGTACTGGTCCGGTGCCCTCACCCTGGTGCTGCCCGCCTCAAGTCGCCTCCCCGCCGCCATGAATCCGCAAAACACTGGTACCGTGGGCTTGCGGGTGCCGGACCATCCTTTGGCCCGGTACCTGCTGAGCCACACTGGCCCCCTGGCCACCACCAGCGCCAACCGTTCGGGCCAGCCGCCCCTCGAAACCATGGGGGCGATCGCGGCCAGCTTTCCCCAAGTCTTTACCCTATCTGTCGCTGCCCAAACCGAGATTTATCACGCCATCGGCGGCGAGCCCCCCCCCGCCAACCAGCCCCAAGGCTCAGGGCTACCCTCCACCGTGGCCAGCTGGCAAAATGGTGGCTGGGCGGTACTGCGATCGGGGGCAGTCGCCTTACCCAAGCTGACCCAGCCCCCCCCAAAGGCGTAGGCTAGCAGTGGTGCACCTATCCCACAGCTCCATTCCACCGCATTCACTACGGCTATGGATTACCCCCAAGGCAAAGACTTTACCGATCTGGCCACCCTACAGCTAGCCTACGATCGCCTGCTGCACCGGGCTCAGCACCAGGCGGCCTTTTTAGGCACCGCCTCCCACGAGCTGCGATCGCCTATCAACCAAATTATTAGCCTGCATCAGCTGATTCTCGAAGACCTGTGCGAAAACCCTGCCGAAGAGCGCGAGTTTATTGCCCAGGCCAATCAGGCTATTCAGACGGTGCTGCAAAACCTCGACCTGCTGATTACGATCTCTAAGTTCGACATGGGCGCTTTGCAGCCCCAGCCAAAGCCCACCCTCCTTGCGCCAGTGCTGACCCGGGTACAGCGGCTAGTTCAAATGCAGTGCGTCAATCGCCACTGCCGCTTTAGCCTTGGCCCCGTAGAGCCTAACCTGAGCGTTCAAACCGATGCCGCCTGGCTAGAGCAGGTGCTGGTCATGCTAATCGAAGCGTCCTTAGGTCAGGGCAGCCCCCAAATTAGTCTCACCGTCGCGGATGAGGTAACCGCTAGCGAGGTTGTTCTGCATCTGGGGGCCAATCCGGGCGAGGTGCTGACCCCAGCGGCAGCGGCTCTATCCCCCGAGTTTCGTTACCAGCTGGCGACCCGTCTGGTGCCCTATTTAGACGGCACCCTAGAGCAGTTGGGTTCTGCCGACAGTCCTACAGCCCACCTGGGCCTGCGGTTGCCCCGTTCTGTCGCCTCCTGACCGCCGCTATTTAGCTACTGCTTACAGCCTGGCTTTACTCAACGTCGAGCATTTAGTCTAGAACCATTCTGGAATTGAGTACTGTTGAAACATTTTGCTCATTCAGGGACAAACCGCAAAATTGAGCGTTCCATTTTCAAATCTTTCGATATAGTTTGGACAACTCATTTCCGGAATCGGTTGCTGCTTCCCTGTAGCTTAAGGTGCATCAGTGCTCTGTAGGTGTCAAATCTAAGCCTGCCAAATTGGATCCCTGAAACTAAGTCACAGCAATCACTATGGAACTTACCATCGTTCTTATTTTGGTTTTCATTCTGTGGACCAACGAAACTCTGTTTCCTAAAAAACCGCCTAAAAAGCCCGTTGAAGAACAATTGGCTGATGCTATTAAAGATTATCTCAAAGAAGGTATTCAGGTCAGAATTAAAGGCGGCAAAGATTAGCGTTAAACTATTCCTGCTTATCTCTCTTCTATTTCGTACCTATGACTTCTGACTCCAATATTGCTCCCTCCGATCCTCTAGACCCCGACCCCGGCACTGCTGAGAACGAGCCCACCCCTGCTT
>JBARVK010000061.1:0-2775 GCA_049646225.1 Nodosilinea sp. | reverse complement strand
CGGCACGGGCGAATCGCTGTTGTACTTTTCGTTCCGGTCGACGCGAACGCTCATCCACGCCGACACGATGGCTGGAGTGAGGCCGACCACAAAGATCAAAGCAATAACGAGCATGAAACTGACATAGGTAACTAGCAGAATCATCCTAACTCGATCAATTGACGGGCCATCTATCTGCGGCGGGGGATTGGTACGTACTGTTGCGTTACTTAGCCTTTCGCAACATTAACCGCAGACCCCACACCTGGCCTGTGACGCTGACCAATACAGGATAGAGCGCTAATCCGACCAGCTCAAGGCAGACGAAGCCGCATAAAAAAAGTTCCCGTCCATAGGTATTCTTTTGATGAATTTGTAGTTAAACTTGGCAAAAGAACGATTTTTGCTCCAGTTCTCCCCAAGACAAGGCTATTTACCCGTCCCCTGAACAAGCTCCTGAACTTTTCAGAACTTTCATGTATTGGCGGATTTTGCGCTATGACCGATGATCTAAACATCCTGTAGACTCGCGTGTGCTCCAAAGCTAAGACCGGGTAGGGCCACAGGACATTGTGGAGGTTCGCTCCTCAGTGATAGCGCCTTACCCGGCTTTTTATTTTTAAAGTCAGTGTCAATCGCTGCACTCCACAGGCCAGCACTCGCAGCTGAAGTATACCCACTGCCTCGCTTGGTCCCTAGCCCCTGCTCTCCCACTGCCAGAAACCATCTCTAAACTTTTCCCATCAAGTATTAGATTCAAGGCCTAGCGGTCGACGGTAGAATCGTCTTGGTCGTAGACTTGTAGCCACTCCTCAACGATATAGGGCGCTACCACCAGCTTTGCAGAGCGCTTCGTCGCTAACGGCACAACCAGGGTCAAAGGGCCAGGGCGCTGAATGTGGCCCAAAATGGTTTCAAAATCGTACTGGGCGACGTTGGTTGGCAGGCTTTGGGTTTGAGAATCTATGGCGGGTGCCGCCGTCCACTGAGTCGTCGTGCCGGTCTGCACCGACAGCTCGCTCTGCCGATCGACGATGCCCTGACCTGGAAACCCTACCAAGCGCAGATATACGCCCTCTAAATTCCCCTCTTTGTAGCGTTTGAAGACTGTTGCCTGCCACGCCATATCGGTTTGGTCGCGCAAACTCTGACGCGATCGATAGGTTGTCTGCCCTGGCTGCTCGTGATACGTATGCACAGAGGCTACGGCTGGCTCGGCCAGAGCCAGCAGCAGCAGACAGCCCAACAGTAGGGCCAGCAGGGTAAGCCGCAGGGCGCGCCAGAGGTAAGCCATAGAAACTATTTACAGCTGGCTCATCTGGTTCAGGGTCTGCCGATATCCGGCGGCTTCGCCCTGCTGTAGGTAAAGCTGAGCGGCTTGCTCAAGGTCCCGGCGGGCACCGGCATCGTCACCCAGGCTGGCGCGGACGACGCCACGGTTGTAAAACAGCTCGGGGTCGGCGCTGTTGGGAGCACTGGTAATCGCCTGGGTCAGATCTTGGTAGGCGTTTTGGGCCTGATTCACCTGTAGGTAGGCGGCTCCCCGGGCAGAATAGGCCTCTAGATAGTTGGGCTGTACCGCCAGCGCCTGACTGTAGTCATCGATCGCGCCAAACACATCGCCGCTGGCCAGGCGGGCATCGCCTCGGGCTTTGAAAGCCGTGGCGTAAGCAGGGTCTAGCAGCAGGGCTTCGGTATAGTCGGCGATCGCTGCCGTGGCATCCCCCGCTTGCATCAGCACATCGCCTTTTTGTTTGTAGGCCATGGCTGAGTCGGGGTTGAGCTGTAATACCCGAGCCAAGTCTTGCTGGGCACCGCTAAAGTTGTCTTGAGCGGCGCGAATAGTACCTCGGCTCATGTAGGCTTCGGTCAGGCTGGGGTTGAGCTCAATGGCGCGATCGAGATCGGTTAGGGCGCGGTTGGGCCGCCCCTGTCGGTAGGACACATAGCTGCGGTTAAGGTAGGCCCGGGCCAGGGTAGAGTCGAGTCGCACCGCCTGGTTGAGGTCATCGAGGGCCGCATCGTAGAGCTCTAGATGGTAGTAGGCCACGCCACGCCCCATGTAGGCCCTGGGCAGATCGCCTTGGAGTTCGATGGCGCGGCTAAAGTCAGCCACCGCGTCGCTGTAGTTGCCCACTCGGTCGAGGGCAAACCCCCGCAGCAGGTAGGCGGAAGGGTTATCAGGGTTCAGCTCGATCGCCGTAGAGAAATCTTCTAGGGCCAGGTCGTTGCGGCCCTGCTGCGAATCGATTAAACCCCGATAGAGGTAGGCATTTACTGCGTCGGGGTTGGCCTCTAGAGCCGCGTTGAAGTCGGCCTGGGCCGCCATGGTGTTGCCCTGGCGATAGTAAACGCTACCCCGCCCAAACAGGGCGCTAGCATTGCCAGGATTCAAACTTAGAGCCTGGTTTAGGTCAAGGAGGGCGCGATCGTAATTGCTTTGATCGGCGTAAATCAGGCCTCGATACAGATAGGCATCAGCCAGAGCCGGATCTTTTTCGAGGGCCATGTCAAAGGCGGCAAGGGCCGCTTCGTAATCGCCGCCGGTGTAGCGCTCGACCCCTAGGTTGTAGGCTCCAATCGCCGTTAGGCCAGGCTCGGCTGCGGGCTCAGGCTCAGGAGCCCCAGACTCGATCTCGACCTCGGGGACAACCATGTCAGGCTCGGCGGTCGGCGTTTGGGCATAGACCCCCAGGGGCGCTGCCCCTGCTGCCATCCCCAAGCCCAACAGCACAGCTAAATAACGCAATTTCATGGCTTCCCCTCCACCGACGGTGTTTGCAGATTGAGTAGATT
>JBARVK010000060.1:0-3359 GCA_049646225.1 Nodosilinea sp. | reverse complement strand
CGCTTGGTCACAGCGCCAATGCTTTCCAGGCGCACAATCTCTTCCCACGAGCAAATTTCGTCGTCTTCTTCGGTTTCGTAGCGAAAGGTAACCAGGTCGCCTTCGAGGTCTAGAATCTTTGCCCGCTCAATCCAACGCTGTTGATCCCGTAAAAAAATCCACACATCCTGACCATCACAACAGAGTTGATAGATCTTGCGGTGTAGCATAATTGCAGCTCCTTTACAGGTAACATCAACGCTGGTTTGCCGGGTTGGTGTCGGGAATATGCCGCCAACCAGCAGGCAAACGATCTGAGAATACGGGCTGGCACTGGGTCTGGTGCTGGCCCAAACGCTAGCTTTTCAACGCTCGCTCCGATTTGAGTACGCCTCAGCTGTCTAGGTAAATGGTTGTTCTCTATAGATTTTAGCGAATCGTGGGTCTGCCATTAAGCATTCCCCCTGCAACCACCTCTCTCTTATCAATGAAGCTGGCTTAGCAGTGTAGCAAGTCATACATCTGCTTGCCCACAGCGGCCCCAAGGCAAACGCTATAGTAAAACCCCACCCCGTTCCCCACAATGCCCTATGCTGCTGCACCTCTGCACCTGGCCCGAAGTCGAAGCCTACCTGCATGAATCGACCGGCATTATCCTTCCGATTGGCTCGACAGAGCAGCACGGCCCCACCGGATTGATTGGCACCGACGCCATTTGTGCTGAGGTAGTTGCCAAAGGCGTCGGCGAAGCGGCCAATGCCCTGGTTGGCCCCACGATTAATGTGGGCATGGCCCTGCACCACACCGCCTTTCCCGGCTCCATGACCCTGCGGCCCAGCACCTTAATTGCCGTCATTCAGGACTACCTGACGCCGCTGGTGCGCTACGGTTTTACCCGCTTCTTCTTTATCAACGGCCACGGCGGCAACATTGCCACTCTCAAGGCCGCCTTTGCCGAAACCTACACCGCGTTAGCAAGCGATCGCATTCCCAATGCCGAGCGGGTGCGCTGCAAGACCGCCAACTGGTTTATGGCTCAGTCGGTGTATACCCTGGCCAAGGAACTTTACGGCGATCAGGAAGGCTCTCACGCCACCCCCAGTGAGGTGGCGCTGACGCAGTACGCCTACCCCGACTTCATCAAGCAGGCCACTTTAGAGCCTCAGGTCGCCCCCCGATGCCACGCCATCTACAGCCCCACCGACTTTCGGCAGCACTATCCCGATGGCCGCATGGGGTCGAACCCGGCGCTGGCCACCCCCGAGCATGGGCAGCAGCTCTATGAGGCGGCGGTAAAAGACCTGACCAGCGATTATCTGGCGTTTTTGGCCGCCGATTAGGCCCGAGGCGTTCAACGCCCGACCGGAGAAACCTTGATTCACAATCAAGCTGTCCGTAGGGGCGCAGCATGCTGCGCCCCTACAGTTTGTTGGTGTGCAGACAAGGTTTTGCATTGGATCAATGTTGTTGACGCAGCTGTGGATCTCGCATCGGGCGCAAAGTCTTGCGCCCCTGCGGCAGCGTAGGGTGAGCAGCGATCGCGCACTCAGCTCATCTCTGGCTGCTTCTCAGGTTTCTCAGGTAACCCTTAAGGTGCCCTCAGAGGGCAGTCAGTGGAGGTTCAGTTGGCCCCCGCACTATAGGACTCAAGATGAACAACACCAACAAACACTTGATTCCTAAAGGAGCCCAGCTATGAAACGCACTGCCCTCTTTATTCTGACCGCTGCCCTGGCTACCGCTACCGTTACCCCAGCTTTCGCAGCGCCTAATTTTCGTGAGCTACGCGAAGAAAATCTAGAGAAGTCTGCCGTCGACTTCGACCAACTGCGGGAAGAAAATCTCGACAAAGTTGACTTCGACAAGCTGCGCGAAGAAAACCGCGACAAAGTTGACTTCGATAAGCTCCGCGAAGAGAACCGCGACAAAGTCGACTTCGATAAGCTCCGCGAAGAGAACCGCGACAAGGGCGCTGTTGAGCCCAGCGAGCTGCGCCACGAGCACCTGGATACCGATCTGACGGATTAGGCAATCGTCTCCCTAACTAGCGCCCTCAGGCCCACTTGGGGGTTGTCGCTGTCCCAGCTCATGGTTTGGGCCAGCCCGGTGCCGCTGATGGTCATCTCGGCGTTGGGGTCGAGTTTGGCCCAGGGCGACCAGCTATCCCAGGCGGTGAAGTCGCTGACTAGGGCATAGACCTGCTCAGGCGGCGGATCGACAAGGATATTAAACATGGACATGGCTGGGCAGCAGGTAGCCACCCGCGACAACCAGCACAATCAAGACAGCCAAAAAGCCAACCAGTTTGGTCAGCAGCTTCATGGGGCAATCTCTTGAGGAATGAGCGAGGGGATCTGAGGATAGCGCCCGCTCAAAGTGTAGCCTGAGCGGGCAGGCCCCTGGGGCGATCGCAGAGAACGCTTTGATAAAACTCCGATGAAAGTTAATTTGCCGTGCAGGACCGGCGATCGCTCCGGATTGGCAAGGCGAGATGGTGCTGGGGATAGGCGATCGCGGGGGGTGTTTGTGGGGCGATCGCGCCGCAAAGCCTGTGCATATCCCCGCATTCGTAAAACCACTGGCAGCATTGCCAATGCGGGGCGGTGACATCGTAATACCAGGGGTGGTTATAGCAATGCGGGGAAATGACATGGCAAATCCACCCGCTGTCATAGCATTACAGGGCCGTGACATACGATATCCACTCGATGATATGCGATTGCAGACGGTGGATCTAACGAAACCAGCCGCTGCGATCGCATTACCATAGGCACTACCCCCTCTGCGGCCCTGGTTATGCCTTCCGACTTCGAGATTCTGCGCAGCATCTACAACGCCTTTGACCCCTTCGAGCCGCTAGAGGCGGGCGACCCGGTGTACGTCAACTGCAGCGCGGTGCGGGGCGCAGAAAACATTTTGGTGGATGTGGGGCGACAGATTACCTACAGCGATCGCATTACCCACCAGCTTTACACCGGCCATCGTGGCGCAGGCAAATCGACCGAGCTGCTGCGGCTAAAGGATTCCCTCGAAAAAGACGGCTACCGAGTCGTCTACTTTGCCGCCGAAGAGGCCGACATCGACCCCGAAGACGCGCAATACACCGATATTCTGCTGGCCTGCACCCGCAACCTGCTCAAAGATTTGCAGGGCAACCAAAAACCCATTCAGCAGTGGCTCCAGTCGCGCAAGACCGAGCTGGTCGATGCCATGCAGAGCGAAGTCGGGTTTGACAGCCTCAATGCTGAGGTGCCCTTTAGCAAACTTACCACCACGCTCAAAGTCAGCCCCACCGCCCGGGCCCAAATTCGCAAAATTGTGGAGCCGCATACGCCCTCATTGATTGAGGCGCTGAATACGTTTATCACCGAGGCGATCGC
>JBARVK010000059.1:0-5380 GCA_049646225.1 Nodosilinea sp. | reverse complement strand
GAGTTAGAGGGGCAGGAAGATTAGGGGGGCATATGGCGGACTACGGGGACTAGGAGCTTTTTAGCGTGGTGCGGTTTGGCTGGGGGTGGCCCGTTGGTCGAGCCAAAACCCGGCGGTGACGCCTGCGATCGCGGCGACCATCAGCCCTAGCTTGTGGGGCAGGCCATTGGTTATTACGGCGACAAGTCCAGCGACGGCGATCGCCCCCACCATCGGTCGCGTCGTTGCGTAGGGCACAATCATGCCGATGAAGGTGGCCACCATGGCAAAGTCGAGCCCCCAGGCTGCCGCATTGGGGATCAGCTGTCCTACGGTCAGCCCCAGCAGGGTGCAAGCAATCCAGTTCAGGTACATCGCCAGCCCCGCCCCCAGGTAATACCAGTGCCTGTGGGGGCCAAGGTCGGGTTGACGGTAGCGGCCAATGGCAACGGCAAAAGCCTCATCGGTCAAAAAGAAGCCAATGACAGCCTTCCACCGCTGCGATTCGCCTTTCACGTAGGGCAACAGACTGGCGGCGTAGAGCAGGTGGCGCAGGTTGACCACCACCGTAGTGAGCACAATCAGGGGCAGGGTGCTGCCCGCCGCCAGCAGCCCCAGGGCAATGAACTGCGATGATCCCGCAAACACAAAGGCCGACATGCCCAGGGTGGCCCCAAACGACAGCCCGCTGCCCTGGGCCAGGGTGCCAAAGATCAGGCCAAAGGGAATCGCACCGACAATCAGGGGAATAATGTCGCGCGCCCCAGCCAGCAACTCCTGGCGAGGAGAACGGACCGCAGAGTTAGACGCTGTAGCCAAAAGAAATCTCCGCAAAGCAGGATGTCTTCTTCCATTTTGAGTTAGAAGGTAGAAGAGGTATCACGGCTTTTCAACATGGTAGACGCTCCCCAGCACATTTGTATTCTTGGCGGCGGTTTCGGCGGTCTCTACAGTGCTCTGCGCCTGAGCCAGCTGCCGTGGGAAGGCACCCCGCCCACCATTACCTTGGTGGACTGCAACGATCGATTCCTGTTTTTGCCGCTGCTCTACGAGGTGGTTACCGACGAGCTGCAAACCTGGGAAGTGGCTCCCCCCTACATTGATCTGCTCGCCGGTACTGCTGTGCAGTTTCGCCAGGCGGGCGTCACCGCCATTGACCTTGACCAGCGGCGCGTTAACCTCAGCGATGGTGTCACCCTGCCCTACGATCGCCTGGTGCTGGCCCTGGGCGGCACCACGCCGATGGATATGGCCCCCGGCGTGACCGAGCACGCCCTGGCCTTTCGCACCCTGCAGGATGCCTACCAGCTCAAAGATCGGCTGCGCCTGCTGCTGGCCTCCGACGCCGAAAAAATTCGCGTGGCGGTGGTGGGCGGCGGCTACAGCGGCGTTGAACTGGCCTGTAAAGTGGCCGAGCACCTGGGCGATCGCGGCCGAATTCGCCTGATCGAGCGCACCGACATGATTCTGCGCACTTCCCCTGAACACAACCGCGAGGCGTCCCAAAAAGCGCTCTCTGACCTGGGGGTCTGGGTCGATCTCGAAACCGCCGTCGACAACGTTACCGCTGACACCATCAGCCTGACGTTTCGCGATCAGACCGACATTTTGCCGGTTGATCTGGTGCTGTGGACCGTGGGCACCCGCGTTAACGAGGTGATGGCTAGCTTGCCCCTGAAGCACAACGAGCGCCAGCAGATTGTCGTGCAGCCCACCCTGGAGTCGGTCGATCGTCCCGGAGTTTATGCCCTGGGCGATGCCGCCGACTGCCGCGACGCCGAGGGCCAGCAGGTGCCCACCACCGCCCAGGTCGCCCTACAGCAGGCCGACTTCGTCGGCTGGAATATCTGGGCCAGTCTGAGCGATCGCCCCCAGCTGCCCTTCCGCTACCGTCACATGGGCGAAATGCTGACCCTGGGCACCAGTCGCGCCACCCTTACTGGCTTGGGCCTTCAGCTCGACGGTGAACTGGCCTACGTGGCCCGCCGCCTGGCCTATCTTTACCGCATGCCCACCTTTAATCACCAGGTGCGGGTGGGCCTCAACTGGATGACCAAACCCCTGCGCGATTTGCTGGCAACGCGGTAAAGCTCAGGTGTCACCATGGGCCAGCCAGTGGGCGCAGTCTTCACCTAGCTGGGCCTGGGCTATGGCTTCGTACCGACGACTATCGGCGTCGGTGAGGGTGTCGCGCCAGCGGCCATTGGTGCCCTTATTGATAAAGGTCTGGGCACCGCCCTCAAAGATCATGCCGCCCAGGGGGGCAACCTGCTCGGCGTGGCGCTTCATGTAGTCGAAGGTGCAGTGTTCTACAATCGCATCCCACTGCGACTCATCAATGGGAATTTCAAGGAACGCCGCAATCCGGCGTATTTGCCCTGGCAGGTCTTGCTTGAGCTGGGTGTAGTGCACCATCAGCACGTTGGGTAGATGGCGCACCTGCCACCAGGAGCGCATATTTTCCCACAGCGACCAGAAGGGATAGCCGTCGTGGTCGAGCCAGTTGAGAAAATACTCGCGCACTGAGTCAGAGGGTGATTCCAGCGGTGGCCCTACCCGGCCAGGGGTGTTGTTCAACATGTCATAGAACGTGGCATTGGCGTTGGCGTGGTGATTATAGAGGCTCCACAGCACGTCGCGCCCGTCGCGGCCAATATAGATATATTTCGCCTGGGGCGAAAAAACCAGGGCATCTACGGGCAGGTGGGTTTTGAGAAAGCGGCGGTGGGTTTGGGCTTCCACAGCGGCCAGTTTTTCCGGCGCAGGCGGCACCCGCAGATCCATCCAGGGCGACATCTCGCCGACGCTAAGCCCTGCTTGACCGTTGAAAATCAGCTGGGCGACAATCTGCTGCATCCAGGTGGTGCCAGCCTTGCCGTAGGTGGCAATGATGATGTCATCATCGCGGAACTGAAAGTCATTCCAAATAGTGGAGTCAAAGTGGTGACTGTGCAATTCGCGGGTCTTGACTGGCCAGGCTTGAGTGGGATCTGCAAACGACGTTGGAGTGGATTTGCCGATGTCTGGGGTCATCGATGGTTCTCCTGCGAAGAGCGGTGAAATGTAGTCGTTGTTACATAGCTCTAATGTCTACAATCTGTCTACAACCGTCGGGGCTCCATTTCCAGGCGGAGTACAAAACTTATAAAATATGAACACTGAAATTCTGGGGGCTGAACGAATCTGTGAAAATTAACGGCGAGCCCACGCGACCGATTCGTTTGCACCGTGACAATCCCCGCGTGGTGCAGGTGATTGACCAGCGCCAGCTGCCCCACCAGCTCACCTGGATGGATCTAAACTCGGTGGATGAGGCCGCCTACGCCATCAAAGATATGGTGGTACGGGGCGCGCCGCTGATTGGGGCCACGGCGGCCCTGGGCATGTATCTAGCGGCGCTGGACGCGGTTGAGGCAGACGACTTTCGCGATGTCTTGCACCAGGCCGCGCAAATCCTGGGCCAGACCCGCCCTACGGCGGTCAATTTGCACTGGGCACTGACCTCTCAATTGCACGCCCTGCGCGAAGTGGCTACCGCCGCAGAGGCGGTCGATCGCCTGCGCCAAAACGCCGAAGCTATTCTCGATGCCGATGAAGAACAGTGCCGCCAGATCGGCCTCCACGGCGTCACGCTAATCGAAGACATCTACGCCCGCACCGGACAGCCAGTCAACATTTTGACCCACTGCAACGCGGGCTGGCTGGCCTGTGTCGACTGGGGCACGGCCACCTCGCCCATCTACCACGCCCACGATCGCGGTATTCCGGTGCATGTCTGGGTCGATGAGACTCGCCCGCGCAACCAGGGGGCCAAGCTTACCGCCTGGGAACTGGGCCAGCACGGGGTGCCGCACACCGTCATTCCTGACAACGCGGGCGGTCACCTGATGCAGCACGGGCTGGTCGATCTGGCGATCGTGGGCAGCGATCGCACCACCCGCCAGGGCGATGTGGCCAACAAGATTGGCACTTATCTCAAGGCCCTGGCCGCCCACGACAACGGCGTGCCTTTCTACGTCGCCCTGCCCTCCTCTACCCTCGACTGGACCCTGCGGGACGGCGTGACCGAAATCCCCATTGAGCAGCGCAGCCCGGACGAGGTGAAGTACATGGACGGGCTGTCTCCCCACGGCGTGACCTCGGTGCTGATCTGCCCCGAAGCTTCCCCCGCCGCCAACTACGGGTTTGACGTCACCCCGGCTCGCCTGGTAACGGGGTTGATCACTGAGCGGGGTATCTGTGCGGCATCGGAAGCTGGCCTGCTGGGGCTGTTTCCTGAACAGGGAGCGGCGTGAGGTTTCGGCCTAGAATCAGCGGGGGGCGATGGCAGTGGATAAACCCATTTCTCATGCCCTGGTTGAGGGAGGCTGAACGGCATGGTTGCCTTTGACGAGGGCGTGATTAAATACGTCTGCAACTGGGATTCTGGCCCGCCACTGGCCGATGCCCAGCTGACGGACTTAATCATGTGGCGCGATCGCATGCATCAGGCCCAGTACATCGGTCTCTACCCCAACGGTATCGGCTACGGCAACATCAGCCTGCGGCTCTCGGCCCACAGCTTTATTGTTTCGGGCACCCAGACCGGGCACCTGGCAGAGACGACTTCTCAGCATTACACCCTGGTGGACGACTGGGATATCGATCGCAACACCCTGCACTGTACCGGCCCCATTCAGGCCTCCTCCGAATCGCTGACCCACGCCGCGCTCTACGACTACAGCGACGCGATCGGGGCGGTCATCCACATCCACAACCACAACCTGTGGCAGCGGGGACAGGGGGTGCTGCCCACAACCGCCGCCAGCGTTCCCTACGGCACGCCGGCTATGGCTGAGGAAATGGTGCGCCTGTTAGACCACGCTGACCTGATGCAACAGCGCCTGTTAATCATGGCCGGACATGAAGAAGGAGTGCTAGCGTTTGGCCCTACCCTGGAGGTTGCAGCTGAGGTGCTGTTCAGGATTTTGTATTAGTCCAGCGCTTGACGCCCCTCGGCGATGACCTGGTCATACACCGCTTCCAGGGCAGGATTGGAGCCCCGGCATCCAGCTACGACCTGGTCAGCCCAGTCTAAGTACTCTTGTTTTCGCTCTAGCGACCAACCGTCTGGGGGCGAGGTGGTAATGTTTTGCACATTGGCAGTTTTGTCGGCAATTTTGAGCTGTTTGGCCTGGAGCGACAGGTGCGGGGCGTGCTCAACTTGCAGGCGCTTGCGATCGCCCTTGGGCAGGCTCTTGTCGTCGGTCACCTCGGCTACGATGCGCCGCACCTCGGGGCCAAAGTGGCGCTCGATTTCCGCTGGCGTGGTTTCAGTATCTTCTACCGTATCGTGGAGAATGGCGGCCCGTAGTAGGTCCAGGTCGGTGACGCCGCCCTCGCTGGCCAATAGCTGCGCCAC
>JBARVK010000058.1:0-11693 GCA_049646225.1 Nodosilinea sp. | reverse complement strand
ATGGTGATCGCTCGGTGATCGGAAGGCCCTGCCCCACCCCGCCGTCCGGATGCACCGGGGGTAGACTCTGCCAACCGCAGCCCGCTGGACTGTAACTCTGTAATTAGCCGTTGCTTATTCATGGCCTGCTCTTCGATACCCGATAAAAACCTGCGCCAAGCGAGACCATCCGCCAGGGTGGCCCATGCTGTATATCGCTGAAAAGTTGTTGTAAAAGGGACGGTTCGCCTGCCCTAGGGAGCAGGCATTTCTAAGCCAGGGGAGTGCAGACCGGGGGCCGCATCTTCAGCTGTTGGTGGGGTGGCTACTTGGATTCCTGGGGGGATTCCTGGGGTGGCGGGGGCGGCTACCGTTGACCAGGGTTCATCATTGACGCGCAGCCCCAGCAGGTCAGGACGGGCGTAGTGGCCCACCGAGTCCATCATGCGCTTGCGCTTGGTAATGAGCGAAAAATCGAGATCGGCGATCGCCAACCCCTCCCCTTCAGTAATGGGCTCGCTCAGAGGCACTCCCTCGGGGCTGATAATGGCGGTGTAGCAGCCCCCCGAGAGCACCCGATGCATGCCCTCGTCACCAATGATCTGCTGCTTTTGCTCGGGCGTCAGCCAGCCCGTGGCGTTGACCACAAAGCAGCCTGACTCCAGGGCGTGGTGGCGCATGGTGACCTCCATTTGGTCACCAAAGATTTGTCCCACCATCGACCCCGGAAACTGCCCGCAGTGAATTTGCTCATGCTGGGTCATCAGCGCGTAGCGGGCCAGCGGGTTGTAGTGCTCCCAGCAGGCCAGCGCCCCGACCCGACCCGCCGCCGTGTCCACCACCCGGAGCCCCGCCCCGTCCCCTTGACCCCACACCATGCGTTCGTGGTAGGTGGGGGTAATCTTGCGCCGCTTCAGCACCAGCGTGCCGTCGGCGTCGAAGATCAGCTGGGTGTTGTAGAGCGACCCGCGATCGCGCTCGTTGACCCCCAGCACCACCACCATGCCGTAGGAGCGTGCTGCCCGACTGACTGCGTCGGTGACCGGTCCCGGCACCACCACCGCCTCTTCGTACAGCCGCATGTGCTCTTTACCCATGAGCACGGGCGGCTGCACAAACGAAAAATAGGGGTAGTAGGGAATAAACGTCTCTGGAAAGACAATCAGCTTCACGCCGGCCTGGGCTGCCTGGGCAATGGTTTCCAGCACCTTTTCGGTCGTCCCGTCGCGGCTAAACAGCACGGGGCTGATCTGGGCAGCGGCGGCTCGAATGGTTTGGGTGTAGTCCATGGGGATTAACTGCGGGAGGATGGGGACTAAGGTGGGCCGTGCCCACCCTACGGAGCGTGACTTGAGGGGCTACATCGTCCAGGTGTCGAGGATGAAGGCCCCGTCTTTCCGGTGCATGAGCACAATGTCGAGCACGTCGAGGGGGCTGATTGGCTTAATGCCGGGAATCAGAGAGGGTTCGCCGTGGCCGTAGAGAGCCTGGAGGGCAAAGCGACAGGCGTAGATCTTGCAGCCCATCTCCAGCAGCTTGACGACCTGGTTATTCATAGCCAGGTGACCAGGGAACGCTTCGTCGTTGAGCTTGGGAAAGCCGCGCTGTACCCCCAGGGTGACCCCAGGGCCGTAAAGCAACACCGACGTATCAAACCCTTTACGAATCAGGCGGGTGGCCTGTAGCAGGTTGACGAGGCCGATCGATCCTTCAAAGGCCACGGTGTGAAAGGTGACGAGGGCTTTTTCGCCTGGCTCGGCCTGCACATCGGGAAACACTTTCTCTTCGTAGTCGACAAAGAAATCTCCAGCCTGGTGGGCTGGCGCAGTTACTTCAGGCATGAATTTTCGCTCCTGGCAAATTGTTGACAGCACCGGATGTCTGGGTGCATGTGTCAGAACATTACGAGCGATTTCAAGGGGTTCCCGTATCAGCAACTACAAACCCCACAGGTCTGCACGAATCAACAGGGGCGGTGGCCGATGGGGGATGATCAAACTCTCTAGTCGATGAATAACCCTATCGAAAGTGATAGGGGTAACGTCTCAACTCATCCTGAGAGTGGCCCCGAGAGGGGGATAGCGGCGCGATCGCACAGCCCTGACCTACCAGTAACGCTAGATCACAGGTTTCGGTAACCAGGGTTACACGCTACCCCTGAGCAACGACCTAGGGTACGAAACAGAACGCTCAGCGCATTTCACCCAGGATTTAGCTATGACCATGCACTACGGCGTAATCGTCATTGGCGGCGGCCAGGCCGGCCTGTCGATCAGCTATTGCCTCCAGCGTCGAGGCATTGATCACCTAGTGCTCGAGCAGCATCAAATCGCGCACTCCTGGCGCAGCAAGCGGTGGGACTCGTTTTGCCTGGTCACTCCCAACTGGCAATGCCAGCTGCCGGGCTTTCCCTACCCCGATGACGACCCCCATGGGTTTATGGGCCGCGATGCGATTGTGGAATACATCGAACGCTACGCCAGCCACTTCAACCCGCCTCTCAAAACGGGGGTAACGGTGCAGCGAGTGCGCCGGGGCGAGAGCAGCGGCTTCGAGGTGGTGACCAACCAGGGCACCTTCACTGCCGATCAGGTGGTGGTCGCCACTGGCGGCTACCACACCCCCAAAATTCCGCGCCTGGCGGAACGGCTAGACCCCAGCATTGTGCAGCTGCACTCAGCCCAGTACCGTAACCCTGAGTCGCTGCCCGAAGGTGCGGTGCTGGTAGTGGGCACCGGGCAGTCGGGCTGCCAGATCGCCGAGGACCTGCACCTGGCGGGGCGCAACGTGCACCTGTGCGTGGGGGGCGCGCCGCGATCGCCCCGCCGCTACCGGGGCAAAGACGTGGTCGAGTGGCTCGACCAGATGGGCTACTACGACCTGGCGATCGATGACCACCCGCAAAAAGAAACCGTACGCCACAAAACCAACCACTACGTCACCGGGCGCGGCGGCGGTCGCGAAATCGACCTACGCCACTTTGCCCTGGAGGGGATGGGCCTGCACGGTCGGCTCCAGGACATTCAGGGTACTCGCCTCAGCTTTGACGACGACCTGAAGCAAAACCTCGACCAGGCCGATGCCGTCGCCGAAAGCATCAAGCGCACTATCGATGGCTATATCGAAAAAAACAACATCGAAGCCCCGGTGGAGCCGCCCTACCAGCCAGTGTGGGAGCCCGAGGCGATTCCTGCCGACCTCGACTACCGCGAGGCCAACATTACCTCAGTGATTTGGTGTATTGGCTACGGCATTGACTACCGCTGGATCGATCTACCAGTCTTCGACGGTCAAGGCTACCCTGGTCACCGTCGAGGGGTGACTACGGTGCCGGGGCTGTATTTTCTGGGTCTGCCGTGGCTCTACACCTGGGGGTCGGCCCGCTTCTCTGGCATTGCCCGCGACGCTGAGTATCTGGCGGAGCAGGTTGTTGCTAAAGCTGGGAGTAGCTATCCTCGGGTCTCTCAAAGCGTCAATGAAGTGGCGATCGGGTCTTAGGCGTTTGGCATTTTTGAGGACTGCGATGTCTGAGGGTTATCCCAAACGACTACGCCTAGATTGTATGAACCTTGAGCATTGGAACTACGGCTGCTTAGCCATTGTTGTAGCGACGACTGACTCTCGCCTGAGGGCTGCCCCAGGAGGATATTCTTTAGACTAATGTCTTCATCTAGCTCTGGCCAATGTATACCTGCTTTGCCGCCCGTTAGTCGGCAGTTTTTCCGCTCTGCCGGAGTAGCGTGAAGTAAACGAGGATACCAAGCTAGTGGTACAGCGATTAAGCGTCCGTCAGACAGCTTGACCGTAAGCAGATCTTTGGAAACAGAAGCCTGCTGAATTGCTAAAACACCGAAGGTTTCATCCCTTGAAGAAGTCATGCCAAGCCTCTAATAACTGCTGTTGATGATCCTCAGCTAGCTTCTGAATGCGATTAATCTCGTTTGACGAAAACCCTTTCTGAGACTGGAGTCTCACCGGGTTAAGCCAAAACTTAGCCTCACTACTGTCACGTTCAATATGTGCATGGGGAGGTTCATCACGATCGCCTGCGTAACAGAAAAAACGGTATGGGCCGATGCGAAGCAATGTGGGCATCGATAATCGCCTGACCCTCCTTAGACTCTCTATCATATTACTCTTGAAGTCCTACCAACCGCAGGGAAAGCCTTGCATGAGCTGGTCACGACTGGCCTAGCTCTTGAGATCGCAGGTAGGCTGCTCGCACCGCAGCCATCAGGGCCGATCGCAGTCCACCTGCCTCCAGGGCCGAAATTCCCGCAATCGTCGTGCCGCCGGGGCTGGTGACGCGGTCTTTGAGTACCGCCGGGTGCAGGTCTTCTTGGTGCAGCAGTTCACCGGTGCCGCGTACAGTGGCGATCGCCAGTTCCAGCGCCACGGCCCGGGGCAGCCCCACCGCCACACCGCCGTCGGCCAGCGCTTCCACGACTAAAGCGATATAGCCCGGTCCCGAGCCTGAGAGGGCCGTCACCGCGTCCATCTGGTACTCGGGCACCTCGACGACGGTGCCGACGCTGGCAAAGATGGTGCGGGCCTGCGATCGCTGCTCGTCGCTGACCGATTCCCCCGCCGCCAGAGCCGTTACCCCTGTCCCCACCGTGGCAGGGGTATTGGGCATCGCCCGCACCACCGCCCAGCCGGGAAAGGCCTCCTGCAGCCGCGCCAGGGGTGTACCCGCCAAAATTGACAGCAGCAGGGGTGGCGTCTTCCGCGTAGGATGCCTGAGCGGTTTGGCTACCGCTGCAAGTACCTGGGGCTTAATCGCCAGTAGAACAGTCTCAGCGGTTTCAATCACCGCCTGGTTGCTGTCAGTGGTCTGCACGCCGTAGGTGTGGTGCAGTACCTCTCTGCGGGCCGACTGGGGGTCACTGACCAGCATCGCTTCTGGGTCAAAAATGTCTTGATCAAGAAGGCGGGTGATGAGAGCTTCTCCCATCATCCCGCCGCCGATAACCCCAAATGTTGCCTCGGGCATAGGTTCACCTGCGACTTACTACTCGTGCCGTCAGTGATGACCATACCCTAAGGTAGCCCCCAGAGCCAGTCTGGGGGCAATGATAGTCCGAGTTGTGAGTGATCAATTGGCCCTAGGCCATGCGAGCCATCGGCTCTGCACCCCAGGTGGGAGCGGGGGGCATTTGACCGGGCATGGGCATACCACCCTGGGGCTGACCCATGAAGATTTCTTCTTCGTACTCGGTGGGGGTGCTGACCTGTACGCAGTTGGGGGTGAAGAGGAAAATGCTCTCGCCGATGCGCTCCTGGTGGCCGTCAATGGCGTAGGTGCCGCCAGCCACAAAGTCAACGGCGCGCTGAGCCTGATCAGGATCCATAATGGTGAGGTTTAGCACCACTGACTTACGCTCCCGCAGGGCTTGAATCGCCTGGGGCATTTCTTCAAAAGAGCGAGGCTCCATTACAACCACTTCGGAGGTGCCGTTCATAGCACCAGGCATACCAATTACGTTACTGGCCATCGGGGTCATTCCTGCATCAGTGGGCATCATACGTTCGCGACGGGGACGTGCTCGCCGCACCTCTTCGGGCTGGGGCGGCTGCACGATAGGCTGAGTGTTTTCTTCCTGGTAGAGGTTTTGGTACTCCTCGCCATCCATTTCTTCGTATTCGTAGTCGTAGTCTGCTGGGTCGTTGAGGCCAACGAAGTCCCGCAGCTTAGAAAACATATTGCTCACAACTTACACTCCACGATGACTATCACTCTGGTAGGCAACCCCGTAGCTATTGCCAATGGGATGGCCTTATGCTCTGGTTATCCGAGGGCCATGATAGCGCCAAATTTCCATTTGCAACGGCTGTTGTGAAAATTGTTGGGCTAATCTGAGGTTGAGGGATGATTTGACCCCCTAGAACGGTCTTTGCCCCCTAAACCTGACCTAAATAATCAGACTTAACCGATCACCGAAGTGAAACGCTTCTCGCTGACGAGTGCAGGTTTAGGATTCTGCATTAATATCCTGTACATAGAATATTGAGACCACAGTATACACGAAATCAAAAAAAGGAATAGTCAGTTTACATTTAGTTAAAAAATCGAATTTAGGCTTGACCAATGCTTAGGCCTCTGACCCCTTACCCCTATGGGTAGCCCAATCCAAAAGATACAGTATTCGATGTCGTCTGAATATAGTGAATATAGATTCTGTCTGGGCGATGCAGCTCAGATCAATGACCGTTAGCGATCGCCCCAACCCACTGCCCTGCTCCACTCTGTCACCCCGGTTTGAGTTGGGAACCGAGACGAAGATGGATGAATCTTGCAGGGTCTAGCGTTGGGCCGTACCAGGGCGGGGGCCAAATAGCACTGTACCCAATCGCACCATAGTGGCTCCACAGGCGATCGCCTGTGGGTAATCACCTGACATTCCCATCGAAAGCTGATCGATATGCAGGTGGTCAAGGCCTTGCTGATTGATGGCATTGGCCAATGCTTTGGCTCCCGCAAATACTTCTTGTACCGTCTCTTGACTGGCTGCCTGGGGTGGAATGGTCATCAGGCCGCGCAGGTTGAGGTGGCTCAGCTGGTCGAACTGAGGCAGCTGCAAGTCTAGCTCGGCGGCATCAATGCCGTACTTGGGTGGGTCGGGTACCAGCTTAACCTGTAGGCAGCACTGGGGAACTTTCTCCAGCTCCTGGGCCGCCTGATCGAGCCGCTGGGCCAGCTTCAGGCTATCGACGGAATGGATCCAGTCGAAATGCTCAACGGCTTTGCGGGCCTTGTTGGTTTGTAGGTGGCCGATCAGGTGCCAGGTAATGTCAGGCCAGTCGGCGAGTTGGGCCTGCTTGGCGATCGCCTCCTGGACGCGGCTTTCGCCAAAATGCCGGATGCCTCGGTCGTAGGCGGCGCGAATTGTTTCTACCGGCAAAAACTTAGTTACCGCAATCAGCGTAACTGTGGGCGGAATGCTCTGGCAAATGTCATCGAAGTGCTGGGGCAGGGCGCTGGAGGCAGCGGTCATTGAAAAGTTTGCTTATAGGTGTGCTGTAAGCGATCATAGTCGGCCTGCTGGCCTGCCCGCCGCAACGTGCGCAGACGACTTTCCAGCATTAGACGAGCGTTGCTGCGACCAAGGGGCTGAAACACCAGCCCTTCGATGGGGGAGTGAGTCACCACAAAGAACAGTCGCTGAGCATACAGGGTGGCAAACAGCTCTTGACCGTCGTCTACCATGCATACTCTGAAAAGCAGGCCGAAATTGGGATGATTGAGATAGGTTTCTGTGCTCATTCAAGTATGGGAGAAATTCTTCCTTAAGACAGAAGGATGGTCACGTCTGTTCGATTAGCCACATGCATTCTAGAACCTGGTGTGCTAACTGCACGTATTCCCCGTCAGAGAGGTGGCCAATTACTGATAATTGCCGAGATCTCCTAGACCCAAGGCCAGCAGTTGGGCTCTGGCTTTTTGCAGCGATTCTTGCCACTCCTTGACCGGATCGCTGTCGGCAACGATGCCGGCTCCTACTTGCCCCCATACGGTAGCTGCATTCCGTAGACTATTAGCATGCCCAAACAGCAGGGTGCGAATCAAAATATTGAGATCTAAATGCCCACGTCGGTCTAGATACCCGCAAGAACCGTAGAACAAACTGCGGCGCACTGGTTCTAGGTTTTCAACGATTTCCATGCAGCGCACTTTGGGGCAGCCGGTGATGGTGCCGCCGGGGAAGACGGCTCGAATCAGGTCTACGGAGGATTGGTGTTGCCTCTCGGAGCTAGAATTGCTCCGCAGCTCGCCCACCACGTTACTCACCAAGTGCATGACGTGGCTGTAGTATTCCACGCTGAGTAGTTCGTCGACCCGTACGGTACCCCACTGGCACACCCGACCCAGGTCGTTGCGCTCCAGATCGACCAGCATGATGTGCTCGGCTCGCTCTTTGGGATTGTTCAGCAGCGTTTGAGCCAGTTCGGCATCCTGGGCAGGGGTTGCGCCCCGAGGGCGAGTACCGGCAATGGGGCGGGTTTGGGCGATGCCATTCTGCAGCTTGATCAGCCGCTCGGGCGAACAGCTAATCACATCGCCCCAGGGAGTACGCCAGTAGCAGGCAAAGGGCGACGGGTTAATGCGCTGCAATTGGCGATACAGGGTCCAGCTGTGGGTCGTTGTGACAGTGGCAAAGCGCAGGGACAGGTTAACCTGAAACACGTCTCCTGCCTCAATGTGCTGCTTGGCTTGCCGCACCGCTCGCTGGTACTCTGCCGCTGTCATGCCCAGGCTGACAGCGGGGCGATCGCCCTTGGGGATCGGCCCAACGAGAGTGTCCTCAACTGGCCAAGTCAGCTGCTTCTCCAACCGATCCAGTGTGGTTGGATCGGGGGCAAACAGCCACAGTCGCTGAGCCTGGTGATCGAGGACGGCAAAGGTGTTGGGCTGGTACCACAGAGCGACCGGAAAAGGTAGGGGATCGGTCTTGAGGGTAGGCAGGCGCTCGATTTCCCAGGCCAAGTCGTAGCCTAGCCAGCCCAGCCAGCCGCCTGTAAAGGGCAGCGATCGCGCCGCCGCATCGGCTTCATCTCCCACTAAGTGCAGCCGATTCCCTTCGGCTAGGCGATCGCTTAGGGTCGGTAGAATGTTGCCCACCGTCGGTGTCCATACCTGTGGACGGTCGCTCTCCTGCCGGGGTGGCCCAGCACAGATCGAAAAACGGCTGTGAGCAGCATGGGGTTGGGCTACCGCCGGTAGGGGATAGGGGCTTTCTAGCAAAGCCAGCAGCGTCTCAGGTGCGGGGGGCTGCCGCAGCAGGTCGCCGTAGAGGGCCTGCATAATATCGCTGCCGGTACGGTGCCCCAGGGGCTGCGATCGCACCCACCAGCTCAAA
The DNA here is from genome assembly GCA_049646225.1 of Nodosilinea sp. Taxonomy (GTDB): domain Bacteria; phylum Cyanobacteriota; class Cyanobacteriia; order Phormidesmidales; family Phormidesmidaceae; genus Nodosilinea. The sequence goes on along the minus strand of JBARVK010000058.1, from coordinate 2,856 downwards.
CTTCGCCTCCCCACACCCACCTGGCCCACCAGAACACCACCAGCAGCCCCAGGACAAACCAATCCCACGGCCTCAGCACTAGCTGATACCAGCGCACCCGGTGCTCGTTGGGGCTGGTAAAGCCGCGCACCTCCATCGCTGCCGCAATTTGCTCGGCCCGCAGCAGCAGATTTTCGAGCAGTCGCTCCGTCACCGCCAGCCACACCTGGGCCGAGCCGCGAAAGCCTAGCTTCTTCCAGTTGATGGCGCGGGTCTGCACCGATCGCACTAGATTCTGCACTTCCTCTAGCACTAGGGGAATAAAGCGCAGCGACAGCGTCACCGTCAGGGCAATCTCGGTCACCGGCAGGCGCAGCCACCGCAGCGGGGCCATTAGCGTTTCTAGGGCTAGGGTAATTTCTTCGGGGGCAGTGGTGAGCAGGTAAAGGTTGGTGCCGTAGATCAGGGTGAACAGCAGCGTACCAATGCGAATGCCCAGATCGAGCGATCGCCGCGTTATCGTAACCGGCCCCCAGTCAAACACGACGTAGCGGTAAGCGGTCGGCTGCGGCAGATCCGGCAGCGTCTCTGGCGGGTTTTCTAAGGTCTCCATTGCTTCTGGGGTGGGCAACTGGGGCGTCTGCGATACCTGCAACCCGTCAGGCATGACAAAGGTCAACAGCATGACAATACCGCCTAGCACCACCAGCCAGCCCATCTGCTGCCGCCACACCCGAAACGGAATCCGCGCGGCTAGGGTCAGCAGCACCAGCAGCGTCACCAGCCCAAATCGCCAGTAGGCATTGGCCCAAATCGGCGTCACGAGAATGCTCATCAGCCAGGCCATCTTGACCCTGGGGTCGAGTCGGTGCAGCCACGTTACCGGCTGCTCTAGGTAAAGGCCAATGGGAAGAGAGCGAAGAAGATCCATCGAGTTTTGGGAGGGCGTTTGCTAGCGTTGCTAATTCAAAATTTCACTTCACCTTAGTGGCTCGGTTGGGGTTATTGCGCTCCAGATCGCGCATGGCCTTACCCCGCCAGAAGATGCGAATAGGCGTGCCCTCAAAGCCCAGGTTTTCGCGGAACTGGCGCTCTACGTAGCGGCGATAGTTATCTTTGAGCAGGTGGGGATCATTCACAAATAGGGTGAACGAGGGGGGGCGCACAGTAACCTGAGTACCGTAGTAAATACGACCCTGACGACCCTGGCGGGTAGTGGGCGGCGTGTGCCACTTGACCGCGTCTTCGAGTACTTCGTTGACGACCGAGGTGCTGACCCGGCGGCGGTGCTGCTCTACAGCCTGATTGACCAATTCCAGAATTTTGGGCACTCGCTGCCCGGTCTTGGCGCTGACGAAGATGCGCTTAGCCCAGTCGAGAAAGTTGAGGCGGGCTGAAATTTGGTGGTCGAAATCGTAGATAGTGTGGCTGTCTTTTTCGACCGCATCCCATTTGTTGACGACGATGACGCAGGCGCGACCATCTTCTTCGATACGGCCCGCTAGCTTCTGGTCTTGCTCGGTGACGCCGTCGAGGGCGTCGATCACCAACAGCACCACATCGGCGCGGCGAATCGCCTTGAAGGCGCGGTTGATGCCAAAAAACTCTGGCCCGTACTCCACGCTCTTTTTCTTGCGAATGCCGGCAGTGTCGATCAGGCGATAGATTTTGTCACCGTGCTGCACCTGCATGTCGATCGCATCGCGGGTGGTGCCCGAAATCGGGCTGACAATGGCGCGGGTTTCGCCCACAAAGGCATTCAGCAAACTCGATTTACCGACGTTGGGCCGCCCCACGATGGCAACTTTGATTTCTTCTTCGGCCTCTGCCTCAACGGTTTCAGGCAAAAACTCCACCAGGGCGTCGAGCAGTTCTCCGGTGCCGTTGCCGTGAATGCCGGAGACGGCGTAGGGTTCACCCAGTCCCAGTTCCCAAAACTGCGCTGCCTGCACTAGGCCGTGATCCAGGGATTCGCATTTGTTGACCGCTAGCAGCACTGGCACCGACTGCTGCCTCAGCCAGGTGGCAATCTCTCGATCTGATTCGGTGGGGCCAACCTGGCCATCGACGACTAGCACCGCCGCGCTGGCCTCGGTTAGGGCTAGCTGGGCCTGTTCGCGAATGTAGGGCAAAAACTCGGTATCGTCGTCAAACACTAGGCCGCCCGTATCGACCACCAGGTAGTCGCGATCGCGCCAAAAGGCAGGCTGATAGGTGCGATCGCGCGTCACCCCCGGCTGGTCGTAGACGATGGCATCCTGTGCCCCGGCTAGGCGGTTCACTAAGGTAGATTTGCCCACATTTGGGCGTCCGATAACCGCAACAACAGGCAGTGGCATGACGTGAGCCTTTAGGCAAAGGAATGTTCAACCAGATCTGAGCGTCATTGAGACTGTGCTCAGATCATCTAATGAGGTAATTTTCTCAATTCTCCCATTGTAGCCACAGGGCCTTCACCTATGGTCACAGTCTCACCACGAGGAACTCTTGTACTATTCGATTTTCTAAACAATATCGAGCTTACTACCGAACACCACCTGCCATGATGGCTCAGCCCCATTGGTCTGCATCAGCCCAAGTGATGACCCAGTGATGACCGAGGCGATACGTTTGCGGCTTGTCGCACCATCGACAGCTTCTGCGAGGATGCCTCAGTCGAGCAGTATTCTGCCCATGGGAAGCACCACGTTAAAACTGGCATGAAGCAATGGCTAATGCAGAATTATGACGGGCTAGATACGGTGCTTAATTGGTCTGTGCTGGAGTTTGATACGAAATCCGATTTGATAAGCCCCAATTCATAATCAGGAACCTCGTAGGGGCGTAGCATGCTACGCCCCTACAAACCGGGGGCATACAGTTAGGATTCGGTATGAG
>JBARVK010000057.1:0-7086 GCA_049646225.1 Nodosilinea sp. | reverse complement strand
CAGGTCCAGCTGAGAAACCCCAACCACAGCGAGCAGTGGTGCTGGGAAAAAGCAATCTATGACATTCAGCGCGATCGCCACAGTTCCTAGTTAGTTGCGGTTGTTGTTCACATAGCTAATGCGGGTGCCGGCCCAGTTGAGCTTGTTGCGCAGGGTGCTGTAGTAAGACTGGTCCTGCCGGAGAATAATAAAGTGAGCCATCGCCTCGGCGTTACGTACATCGACCCGCTGCCCAGGCCAAATCGCCGTGCCCAAGATGCCATCGGTCCACAGTTTGGTCGTCAGGTCGGGGTCGGCCAGGGGCCACACGCTGACCACTGAGCCGGGCGGTAGCACAATCGGGCGACTCGACAGACTCAGGGGGCAGATGGGCGTTACCACAATGGCATCCATGCCGGGATGAATAATCGGCCCACCTGCCGCTATGGTGTAGCCCGTGGAACCGGTCGGGGTGCTAATCAGCAAACCGTCGCCCTGGTACTGGTCTACAACCTGACCATCGATCTCCATTTCGAGCATGGAGGTGATCATGCGATCGGGGGACGCAGGCTTGATCGACATTTCGTTGAGGGCCAAATAGACCTCGCTGAGCGGCTCTAGGTTGGTGCGGTGGCCCTCGTAGATACAGGCCTGAAGCATCATGCGGCGCTGCACGGCAAAGCGATCGCTCAGCAGCCGCTCCCACACCGCCTCAGTGTCGTCCATTTCTTCGGAGCTTTCGGTTAAAAACCCCAGATGACCGCCAATATTGACCGCCAAGATCGGAATATTTTCGGCGGCCAGGTTGCGAGCGGCAGATAGGGCGGTGCCGTCACCCCCAAAGACAATCGCCAGATTGATGGGCTTACTCACCGAGGCCAAAAAGACAGGGTAGGGGTTATCTTTAGGGCCGCTGGGGCCACGGAGCACTCTGCTGCCTAAGGCTTCCAGCTCATGGGCGCATTTCTCGGCCCAGCTCTGGCTCAGCCGATTACCGGCTTTATGGACAATAATGACTTGCTCAAGTTGCACAACAAGAGGCCGTGGGTGGATCGTTCTAGCAGGCCAAGCCTACCACTTCAGCAGATTGAACTGTTCCATATCCACCGTGTCACGGTTGCGGTAGATAGACAGCACAATGGCCAGGCCAACCGCCGCTTCCGCTGCCGCAATGCTAATCACAAACACCGCAAACACCTGGCCGTTGATGCCCACCGGGTCGAGGTAGTTAGAAAACGCCATCAAGTTCAGGTTGACCGCGTTGAGCATCAGCTCAATGGACATCAGCACCCGAATCACGTTGCGGCTGGTGACCAGGCCGTAGATACCAATGCAGAAGAGAGCAGCGGCGGTCAGCAAAAAATACTCAAGTTGCATAGCGTGTTAAAAACCTGTTCTAGACTAACCAGCGCAGTTACAAGGCCAAAATACTTGAAATCTAATCTAGCCTGAGCTCGTCTTTAGACTAGCTCTCAGGATCTGAAGCCGACACCGATGACACCAGCTCGCGCGGACGCTCCGGCAGCTGCAAGGCCTCCGAAGCAGGATCCCCAGGGGCCACATCGGGAATAAACTCTCGCCGGGCCAGCACGATCGCCCCAATCAGCGCAATCAGCAGCAGTACCGAAGCCAGCTCAAAGGGCAGCAGATAGTCGGTAAAGAAGTGGATGCCAATGGCCACCGTGGCCATATCCCCCGTAGGTACCTCAGTCGATATAGCCCAGGGCGTATTCAGGGTAGAGGCGGCCAGCAGGGCAAACAGGCCCAAACAGACCCCACCGGTTGCGACTCGGCCCAGCCAGGCCCGCTTCATCGGCTCAAAGGGCTGCTCTTTGTTGACCAGCATGATTCCAAACAGAATCAGCACGCTGACGGCACCCACGTAGACCAGCACCTGAGCGGCGGCCACAAACCCGGCGTTGAGCAAAATGTAGAGGCCCGACATGCTGGTAAATACGCCCCCCAGCAAAAACGCTGAGTAGACGATGTTATCTAATAGCACAACTCCCAGGGCACCCCCCAGCGTCATCGCGACCAGTAGGCCAAAGGCAACAAGTTGTACCCCTTCCGCTAGCGTCACAGTTCAAATCTCCTGGGTGGACAAATAAGCGATCGTAAAAGCCGTAACTTAGGCGAATGTACCACGGAACCTAAACGGGTGCATTAGCCCTCAGCTTTGGCATCGGAGGGAGCTTTGGCGTCAGCATCGGCCTGGGCGGCCTCCAAAATCTCCTGGGGCATCTGGCCGGCCCGACGCGCATTGGCAGGCAAGTCGTGCGGATCCATCACACCCTGGGGTAGGTAGGCTAGCTCCCGCAGAGGGGTAACCATCGGATCTTGAGTCACCTTGTAGGGTAAACGCCCCAAAGCTACGCTGTCGTAGTTGAGTTCGTGGCGATCGTAGCTGGCTAGCTCGTACTCTTCGGTCATGGAGAGACAGTTGGTCGGGCAGTACTCTACGCAGTTACCGCAAAAGATGCAGACCCCGAAATCAATGCTGTAGTGCTTGAGATCTTTCTTTTTGGTGGCCCGATCAAATTCCCAATCGACCACGGGCAGGTTGATGGGGCAGACCCGTACACACACCTCACAGGCGATGCACTTGTCAAACTCAAAGTGAATGCGGCCCCGATACCGTTCAGACGGAATTAGTTTTTCGTAGGGATACTGCACCGTCACCGGACGGCGGCTCATGTGATCAAAGGTTACAGACAGCCCCTGGCCAATGTATTTGGCCGCCTGTAAGCTTTCTTTGGCATAGTCGCCGACTTGTTTTAGAAAACCCAGCATGGGGGAGCCTCCAGAGTTTTACAGGGCAGTTGGTGCGAGGTCAGAGAACGGTACTAAGGCCTCGACAGAGAAAAAAGACCTACCTACAACCTACAGGGTAAGGCAGCCTACCTGGACTAGCCACCAAACGCGGCGGGAAACGTGAGTTTGAGGGCAGCGGTGAGCAGCAGATTGACGAGAGATACCGGCAGCAAAAATTTCCAGCCAAAGTCGAGGAGTTGGTCAATGCGCACGCGAGGCATAGTCCAGCGCAGCAGCACCGCGATGAAGACCAGGGCGTAGGCTTTAAACAGCGTCATCATGATACCGACCGAAGCGGTAATCACCTGTAGCCAGGGTGTGGTTTCACTCACCCCCAACAGGCTAGCCAGCCAGCTCACCGAAATCGGGAACTCCCAGCCGCCCAGGTACAGGATGGAAACAATCAGCGCCGACAGCACCAGGTTGACGTAGGAGCCCACGTAGAACAGACCGAATTTCATGCCGGTGTATTCGGTCTGGTAGCCCGCCACCAGCTCTTCCTCTGCCTCGGGTAGGTCAAAGGGCAGACGTTCACACTCCGCTAGAGCCGCAATCCAAAAGATTAAAAAACCGGCGGGCTGTCGCCAAATATTCCAGCCCAAAATGCCGTAGCCCGACTGCTGATTGACAATGTCAATCGTGCTCAGGCTGTTGGACATCAGCACCACCGCCAACACGGCCAGGGCCATGGGAATTTCGTAGCTGATCGACTGCGCCGCCGCCCGCAAGCCCCCCAACAGGGAGTACTTGTTGTTGGAAGAATAGCCCGACATCAGCAGACCAATGGGGGCAATGCTGGAGAGGGCAATCCACAGAAAGATGCCAACGCCAATATCGGTAATCACCAGATTTTGGCCAAAGGGCACAATCAGGTACGAGAGAAATACCGGAATTACCACGATCGCAGGCCCCAGCGTAAACAGCAGTGGGTCGGCCTTAGCGGGGGTAATGTCTTCTTTAAAGAGGAGCTTGATGCCATCCGCTGCCGCCTGAAGCGTACCCAACGGTCCAGCAAACTCAGGGCCGATGCGCTGCTGGGCGGCAGCAGAAATCTTGCGCTCAAGCCATACCGTCACAAAAATGCTCACGGTGGCTCCGACCAAAATGACCACCATCGGCAGCGGTAGCCATAGGGCTTTAGCCGCCCCAGTCGGCAGCCCCAGGTCAACTAGGGCGTTGACGAAGCTACCCTGTAGGTCAATTCCTTGGTTCATGGGCCAGTCCTTAGCAACGGTACAGTTGACTCTAGCGAGGAAAAAACAGTTTTTTAGATTCTACCGTCATCTTCCCCGATTCTCCGGAGCGGTGGCGCGCGATTCTATAGGAATTCCTGAGTGGTGGTATTGGAAAGGTGGAGGGCGGGGAGTGGATGGATGGGTGGTGATCGGCTCATCTCCCTTGCCTTGACCTTTACAATCCTGACAACACTTCCAACCTATGAATGCGTCATGCTGACCTCTCTCATCGCCCTGCTGCCGATCGCAACGGTGTTTCTGCTGCTGGTTGTGGCGCGGCGTCCGGCGAGTCAGGCGATGCCGGGGGCGCTGGTGGTGACCGCACTGGTGGCGGGGCTGGTGTGGCGGGTGCCATTCAACTACATTGCGGCTTCGCTGGTGCAGGGGCTGGTGGTCGCCGCAGAGATTCTCTTCATCGTGTTTGGGGCGATTTTGCTGCTCAATGTGCTGCAAGCCTCCGGGGCAATCAGCGTGATTCGCCACAGCCTGATTGCGCTATCGCCCGATCGCCGCGTGCAGATGATTATCATTGCCTGGCTCTTCGGCAGCTTTATTGAAGGGGCGTCGGGGTTTGGCACCCCGGCGGTGGTCTGCGTACCGCTGCTGGTGGCGGTGGGGTTTCCGGCCCTGGCGGCGGTGCTGGCGGCGCTGATTATTCAGAGCACGCCCTCGACGTTTGGGGCGGTGGGCACGCCTTTGCTATTTGGCATGGATGCGGGCCTGGGTGGGGCGACGGCGGTGGAGGCCGTCCTGGCGACCCAAGACCTCAGCCTGATGGCGTTTATTACCCAGGTGGGCAGCCGGGCGGCTGTCATTCACGCGGCGATCGGCACGTTTATTCCGCTGGTGCTGGTGGCGATCATTACCCGCACGTTTGGTGATGGCCGAGCCGGGCTGGGGCTGTGGAAGTTTGCCCTGGTGGCGGGGCTGGCTTTTACGGTGCCCTACGGCCTGACGGCGGTCTTTCTGGGGCCAGAGTTTCCGTCGATGATGGGGGGCCTGGTGGGGCTGGCGATCACGGTGGCGATCGCGCGGCGGGGCTGGCTACAGCCCGATCAACCCTGGGATTTTCCGCCCCCCGAGACCTGGCCAGAGGCCTGGTCAGGCGAAATAACGCCAGCGCTCCCGCCCCCGCCGGCGGGGATGACTGTAGTGAAGGCGTGGCTGCCCTACATACTGCTCGGAGGGCTGTTGGTGCTGTCGCGTCTGTCGCAGCTGCCGCTCAAGGGCTGGCTACAGGGAGCCAAAGCCACGTGGACCGGCATCTTTGGTACCACCGTTACGGTGGTGTCTACCCCGCTCTACCTGCCGGGCACGATGTTTTTGCTGGTGGTGGCCATTACCTACGGGCTGCACCAGATGAAGCCCAGCGACTTAGGCCAGGCGATGGGGCGATCGCAGCCGGTGCTGCAAAAAACCGCGCTAGCGCTGGGGTCGGCGGTGGTGATGGCGCGGGTATTCATCAACTCTGACGTGAATAGCGCCGGGCTGCCCAGCATGCCGCTGGCCCTGGCAGAGGGCATGTCGGCTTTGGCGGGGGGAAGCTGGCCACTATTTGCCGCTGGGGTGGGACTGATCGGCGCCTTTGTGGCGGGCAGCGTGACCGTCAGCAATATGATGTTTTCACTGTTTCAGTTTGGGGTCGCGGACAATATCGGCACCCCACCAGCCCTCATTTTGGCGCTGCAAACGGTGGGGGCCTCGGCAGGCAACGTGATTTGCGTCTCTAACGTGGTGGCGGCAGCGGCTACGGTTGGGTTGCTGGGTCGCGAAGGGCTGCTGCTGCGCCAGCTTTTGCCGGTGGTGGCCTACTACCTGGGCTTTGCCGGTCTGTTGGGGATTTTATGGGCGGCGGGGGTTTAGATTTTGGATTTTAGCCTCCATTATTCATGAGCTGAGCGAAAGGGCCGTCGTTCCCGCGTAGGCGGGAATCCACTCGGGAGTAAGTTGCCTCCCATGGATTCCCGTTGCTACGGGAATGACAGTCGCTGATTGCCGATTTCATGAATAATCCGGGTTAGATTTGCGATTTTGGCCGATAGACTGCTGAACCCAAGATGGGGGATTGCGGCTCAAAACCTCAGGATCCGTCTCGGTAGGCCAGCGACATTCGCTAGAACAACCTCAGCAACAGAAAGCCAGCCCCAATCCAAAATCCAAAATTGCTCGGCCCAATATCCCAAAATTCCGACCAAACAAAAGCCCCCCGGCGCATAGCGTCAGAGGGGCAGGAGTTCCTGAAAATCGTCACTGAATCAATAATCTGCGCTCTGGCAGAGAGTGCCCAGGGGGGTCTGACCCATCAGGTGGCTGATTAGGTCGAAAGAGACACGGCGAAGCCCTGCTTATCCCAAATCTGGGGGCGGTTGGCCAGGTCTACGTAGGATTGTTGGCGGGGGCCAGTGTAGATCTGGGTGGGCCTGAAGATGCGGTTTTCGCCGAGCTGCTCTTTCCAGTGGGCCAGCCAGCCAGCCACTCGGGCGATCGCAAAGATAGGCGTAAACAGATCGGTGGGGATGCCCAGCTTTCGGTAGACCAGCCCCGAGTAAAAGTCGACGTTGGGGTAAATACCCTTGGCACCCAGCTTTTCAGAGACGGCCTGCTCCATTTCCAGGGCGATCGCGTAGTACTCATCCTGGCCAAACTTTTCAAACAGCTGTTCCGCTAGCCCCTGCAAAATCGTGGCGCGGGGGTCTTTGACTTTATAGACACGGTGGCCAAAGCCCATGATTTTAGATTTTTCAGCAATGCAGCGCTCCACATAGGGCCGCACGTTCTCAACTGAGCCAATTTGCTCTAGCATTTCGATGACCTCTTCGTTGGCACCGCCGTGGAGCGGCCCCGCCAGGGTGCCGACCGCCGAGGCGACCACGGCATAGGGGTCCGTTAGGGTAGAGGCCGTTACCATCGCCGAAAAGGTTGACGCATTGATGGTGTGCTCGGCGTGCAGGGTTAGGCAAATATCAAAAATGCGCGCCGCCAGGGGGTCGGGCTGACGCTCATTGAGCATATAGAGAAAGTTGGCGGCGTAGTCGAGGTCGTCGCGGGGCTGTACCGGGTC
>JBARVK010000056.1:0-4184 GCA_049646225.1 Nodosilinea sp. | reverse complement strand
CGGTATGACTTGCTTCCATAGACCAATGATAGGGTGGTCGCAGCGTGATCGCACCGCCTGAATATGCTTGGGGGTATCGATGCGGACCCCAACGGCTCCACGGTTGAGGGCAGCTTCGGCCATGGCGGCAATGACCGAGGCCTCGTGCAGCGGCGAGTCAGTTGGGGCTTGACATGAGACGACTAAGCCGCCCTGCAAGGTTTCTAGAATAGTCTTCAATGGAAAGAGTGCTCCTACGGTAGTGCTGACCTGAGCATTAAACTAGGTTGTCTAATTTTATGGCGGTACGGATCTCGAAAACCCTTCTGGTCTCTGCGATTGACCTGCTCGCGTTGGTCATCGTGCTCAACAATCTGACCGACTACGATGCCAACTTTAGGTACATTCAGCACGTGCTGAGTATGGACACGGTCTTTCCAGACAGCCAGCTGACCTGGCGTGCGATCGCGTCTTCAGGGCTACAAAAGGCGATCTACGCAGCCATTATCGCCACAGAAACCACCATTGCGGTACTGTGTCTGGCGGGGGCTGTGAAGCTAGCCCTAGCCCTAGGCCGCAGCGGTATAGCCTTTGACCAGGCCAAGTCCCTAGCGACCTATGGGCTCACCCTGGCCTTCTTATTTTGGTTTTTGGGCTTTATGGTAGTGGCCGGGGAGTGGTTTACCATGTGGCAGTCTGCCGACTGGAACGGCCAGCAGCCCGCCTTTCGCTTCATTGGCTGCGTTGGCTTTGTGCTGCTCTACCTCAGCCTGAGTGATCGCGACATAGCGGCCTAGGGGGTGGGTTCCCATAAACAACGTTTACTCTAGGCCTATTCTAGACCCGCGCTAGGGTAACCTGTTCGGCTTGATCCTGATACTTGCCGCGACGGGTCTCGTAGCTGACCTGACAAGGCTCACCTTCAAAAAAGATGAGTTGCACGACGCCCTCGCCAGCATAAATGCGGCAGTCAGCGCTAGACGAGTTAGAGAATTCTAGGGTGAGATGCCCCCGCCACCCCGCCTCGGCAGGGGTGAGGTTGGCAATAATGCCGCAGCGGGCATAGGTTGACTTGCCAATGCAAATGACGCTGATGTTGTTGGGAACCGAAATTTTTTCGAGCGCTACCCCCAACCCGTAGGAATGGGCCGGCAAAATAAAGTAGCTGCCGCTGGCATCTGTTTTTAGCTCGGTGGGCTCTAAGTTAGCAGGGCTAAAGTTTTTGGGATCAACCACTGTGCCAGGAATATGGCGAAAGATTCTAAACTCAGCCGGGGAAAGGCGAATGTCATAGCCGTAGGACGACAGCCCGTAGCTAATCACGGGTTGACCCAGGCCTTTATCCGCTGGATCCAACTGCCTTACCAACGAAGGCTGAAAGGGGTCAATCATGCCCTCATCGGCCATTTTGGCAATCCAAGCGTCGTTCTTAATCATGGCAATGGTTTTTTGGGGGGGAGGAGTTAGGGCAAAATGTTGCGGCGAAATTCGGTGACCTGGTCGGCTACGTTGAGCAGCGGGGCCGGCATATCGGGCCCAGTCAGAATGACATCGACCTGAGGCGGGCGCTGCTGAAGAAAATCGACCACCTCCTGGGTGGGAATCAGGCCATAGTTAACGGCCAGGCTGAGTTCGTCTAGCACAACGAGGCCGTAGCGGCCCCTCGCGATCGCGGTTTTAGCATGGGACCACAGATCTCGAATGGCTTCCTCTTCGCTGGGGCTGACCTCTGGACCGTGAACGCAGCGAGGCATGTCGGCGCGAATCCAGTCCAGGTTTTGGCCAAACTGCATGGGCTGAGTTGGCCCCTGGTGAATGCCCCCCTTGAGGAACTGCACGATAAGCACGGCCTTGCCCTGGTCAGCAATCCGCAGCGCCTGCACCATGACATTGGTAAAGAAATTGCGGTGTACGGCGGTGAAAACCTGCACGGTGCCCTCTACCGTTTGCAGCAGCGGGTGACGGACGATAGAGGGGGGGGCTGAGCCGTGGGAAAGAGGTTTGAGCTGAGAGACCATGGGCAATTACAGCAGAGGCAAAGTCAGAGATTGCCGATCAACTACACCAGGAACAAAGCAGTATAGGGACACGGCTTGTTTCCGGTAGCCTTGATGACTGGGCTAAATATAGCGTGATTTGCCCTGCATAAATCGATATTTTACTCTATATACATTTAAGTACAGACGCACTATAGAAAAAACGGCAAGCTTTACCACGAGTTGGGGGCAATTTAAAGGGACTCTAAAAACCAAGCCGACCGCGATCGGGTGCTGTATTCTAAGGAGGGCAGATAGGCACCCAGATAGGCATTTTGTATGGTTTGGCAACGTCCAGATGGGCGGCAACCCCATCAGTTACGTCCTGTGAGTTTTGAGCGGCGGTTTACAACCTTTGCGGCGGGGTCTGTGCTGACTTGCTGCGGCAATACACAGGTGCTCTGTACCGTTTCGGTGGAGGAGGGTGTACCCCGTTTTTTGCAGGGGTCGGGCCGGGGGTGGCTGACAGCCGAGTACCGCATGCTGCCCGGGGCCACTCCCCAGCGTCAGCCCCGTGAAATTATGAAGCTGTCGGGTCGCACCCAAGAAATTCAGCGTTTGATTGGGCGCAGCCTGCGATCGACCCTAGATTTTGATCTACTGGGTGAGCGTACTCTGCTGGTGGATGCAGACGTCATTCAGGCCGATGCCGGCACCCGCACGGCCTCAATTACAGGCAGCTATGTGGCCCTCATGGACGCCGTTCAGAGCCTGGTAAAACAGGGACTGCTGGCGCGATCGCCCCTGGTGCACAGCGTAGCCGCCGTCTCGGTAGGTTTGATCGAAAACGACGTCTTTCTCGATTTGCAGTACGACGAAGATGTGGCTGCCGCCGTAGACTTTAACGTGGTGCTGAACGAAAGCCTCAATATTATTGAAGTGCAGGGCACGGCTGAAGAAGGCAGCTTTAGTCGCCAGCAGATGAATCAAATTTTAGAGATCGGAGAACTGGGGGTGAAACAGCTGCTAGCGGCTCAGCAGGCCGCTGTTCTGTAGCGGTAGGTAGTCGAATTTGATTGTCCTGCCGCAGGCTCAGATTTGCTCAAGCACTGAGACAAGCCCAACGTTGTCTCTCGGAAATAGCTTAAGCAGTCTACTGGGTTTAATGGTTAGAATGCACAGGCAAAACGCTGCGATCGCGCTAATCGTCAGGACGGGTTTTGCGATTGTCTAAAACCTTGGCGGGTACGCCCACTGCTACCGAGTAGGGAGGAATATCTTTAGTGACTACGGCACCAGCACCAATGGCGCTACCATAGCCAATCGTAACGCCGTCTAATATTTTAGCTCCGCTACCAATCCAACATTTGTCTTCGATAGTGATGCCCTGCTCACTAGCGCCCACGTGGTGATGCTGGTTGGCATATATACCGGTCATAGACGCAATTAAGCAGTCACGCCCAATCTTGATATTGCCTGGTCCAGATATGCAGGAGTAAGGACCGACATAGGTATCGTCGCCAATATCAATGGTGCAGCGATCGCCTAAGCGAATGCTAACCCCGCGATCGATAGAAACATTGTTACCAAGCTTGAGCTGACTATTCTCAAAATCGCAGTTTAAAATAGAATTTCTAAGGATTCTGATATCGTCGCCGACGGCAATCTTATCGGCGCCTAAAATCTCAACCCAGGCTTGAATGTAAGGGCTTTTACCCCAGTCCTTATTGAGAAGAGGATAGGCAAATTTTCTTAGGACAGTTCCTGCCGGTCGGGGAATAGGCTCAAGCAACAAGAATACTAGTCTACTCAAAGAGGCGCTCGGCGAACGATTTTGGGAAGATGTTGCCGCCTGTTGCTTAAGACTTTCAATTTTTGATTTCACTTGAACATTCATTTCAGAAACTCCCAGAATTGAATAGACCCTATTTAAACCAGTACTGAGCCGTGCGACCTCACAAAAGTCGTTTTCGAAAATAGGTTAGGACGAGTTTGATAATAGGAATTGCATAGGTCAAACCTTAACCGATAAAAGTTGCCGTTTGAAGATTGAATGGGCGCGCCGCCCTGCTAGCAATAGATAGTCTTTGGCTCTAGGATGCTTATTGTTTGAACCCAGTCAGCTATAACTTTGCTACAAGCTTGCTACACCCAATATCCCCTATGGATATCTAGATGCCGCTACTGCTCTTGGGAATAATGGGGGCTTTGTTTACCGCTCTCTAGCAC
>JBARVK010000055.1:0-3445 GCA_049646225.1 Nodosilinea sp. | reverse complement strand
TGGCTAGTACGGTACACAGAAAAGAGACGAAGCTGGTTTTTTTGAAATCGTGGCTCAAACATCTTTCACACTAAAGCTTTTAACTGCCGAGGCAACTCAGTCGTTGGGTTTTGGTTTAGGTCAGTGTTGCCCAGCTGGAACGGTGCTGCTGCTATCGGGTGATTTGGGCAGCGGCAAAACGACTCTGGTGCAGGGGCTAGGTGCTGGTTTGGGGATTACTGAACCGATCAGTAGCCCAACTTTTACGCTGATTAATGAGTATATGGAAGGTCGAATGCCGCTCTACCATGTGGACTTGTACCGACTGGAGCCGCCGCAGGTGAACTCGCTGGAACTAGAGAGCTATTGGGACGAATCTGAGGTTGTGCCTGGGGTATTGGCGATTGAGTGGTCTGAGCGGATGACGGACTACCCTTCGGGGGCAATTCAGTTGCGGTTGGAGCATAGGCCAGAGATGGGGCGGCGGGCTATATTAACAGCAGCTAGTAATGAGATGGCGTGGTTAGAAAAGGTGGTTGCGGATGGCTTATTGGTTGATGAAGTCTGAGCCAGATGTATACAGCATTAACGATTTGAAACGCGATCGCACTGAAATTTGGGACGGTGTACGCAACTATCAGGCTCGTAACTTTCTCGTCAGTATGGCCCTGGGCGATCAAGTCTTTTTTTACCACTCCAACACCAAGCCACCAGGAATTGTGGGCCTGATGGAAATTGTCGAAACCAACGTGGTAGATCCGACTCAGTTTGATGCGACTAGCAAGTATTATGATCCAAAATCATCCTCGGAAAAGCCTCGCTGGCATACCGTTACCGTAGGCTATATGGAAACCTTTAAATCGGGTATTACCCTTGACCAGCTGCGTGAGTCTTTTGAGCCTGACGACCTGTGGGTAGTACGCCGGGGCAATCGGCTGTCGGTGATGCCGCTAGATGATGCCGTAGCCCTCAGGTTGCTTGACCAAGCTCGGGGCATTGGCTCCTAAACGTTCACTGCTCATTGCTGGGAGGCCGACTGTGCATTTGCCTGAAGACCCGGAAACGCCGCCGCAGATTAATATCGTGCCAATGATTGATGTTGTGTTTGCGGTACTGGCTTTTTTTATTCTCTCTAGTCTGTTTCTGACTCGTAATGAGGGCTTACCTGTAGCGCTGCCGGGGGCTGAAACGGCTGAAGGGCAAACTCAGCAGCAGGTTGTCGTGACGCTTAACGCGGCTGGTGAACTATTTGTAGGGAGCAGGGTCGTAGCAGATGACCAGCTTCTAGAAGCCATTCAAACGCTGGGGACCTTAACCGATGGCGGCCTTGTGGTGATTCGAGCCGATCAGTCGGTAAGCTACGGTCGGGTGGTGGCGGTTATGGATCGTCTACGTTCTCTGCCAGGGGTGCAGCTAGCGATCGCGACGGAAGGACGTCAGCCCTAGGTTAGGGGTTGGTTTTCAAAATGTTAACCCTTTCGCCCCCCGTGTTGTCAGATATCTCGATTTTATAATTTACGGGTTGCAGCGAGTTCGGGCTCATTACCATAGCAGAAGCTGTAGAGAAAGCATTTTGGTTTTAGACTATGACGCTACAACTTATGGCTCTACCAACGCAGTTGGTAACAGTAGTACAGGTCTTGCTGGTGCCTATTTGTTTTGTGCTGGCCTGGGGCCTGGTCGGAGTTACGGCCTGGAGTTTAATTACTTCTGTTCGAGATGGGGTGAGCCGGGCTGCAACGATGCATAAAATTCCCTGTGCCAATTGTCTCTATTTCACAGGTGACCATCGGCTTAAATGTCCAATTCATCCTAAAGTGGCGCTTTCTGAGTCTGCCATTGACTGTGGTGATTTTGAGCAAGCAGGCTTTATGTAGCCTGTTTAGAAGCTATTCAGCTTGCTCTCGGGCGATTGGCACCACGCGAGTAATCGCCTCTTTTATGAAGGCTTTCATGACTGCGTCGCGCTGATTGAGACGAAACTGCCGTTCGACGACCGCCCCCATGCCGCCGTCACCCCAGCTTTGATTTTGGCGGAAGTATTCGGTAAAACTTTTGCCGGCAATGCGAGTGAGGTAAGCGCCGCTGGTGCCTTTTAATGCCCGACCAGCGAGCACGGTGGCTAAGTTTGTTTGTAGGCCCAGCGCCAGGAGGTCTACGGTACCTTTCACTAAACCTAGACCTGTAAGGGTTTTGGCTAGGGATAGAGCTAGGGCTTTGCCCTCTTCAATACTGACCTCACAGCTGTAAACCTGGCTTAGCTCAACAACCATCTGGGCATTAATGGCGGCTGTGGCGAGAAAGTCGAGGCCGGGCAGCGGGGTAACGGCGATCGCTCCAGCGCTCAACCACTGATAGCGTTCGATAATCGCATCGGCTTGGGCCTGGCGCTGACTATCGATCACCTGGCGGGCGGTTTCGCCAAGCTGCTGAGTTTGCAGCAGCAGGTTATCAGCGATCAGGGTTTCTCCTTCCTGCCGCAGCAGGTCAGCCAACCGCGATCGCAGGGGCATTAGGTTTGGCTGCATTTGTAGCCACCCGCCCCCAACCTGGGGCAGAGGTTGGGGTAAAGTCGCAATGGCAACAATATCATCGGGGCTGAGGGAGGGCACTCGCGATCGCAGCCGTTCTAGCAAGGCCTCTAAATCGGTCTCAGGGTAGCGGTCGGCCTTGTTGAGCACCAAAAGGACTCGTTTTCCAATGCCCATTAGCGCTTGCAGTGCGGTGTATTCTGCTTGCCGCAAATCGTCATCGATAACAAACAAAATCAAATCTGCCTCAGTCGCAACTGAGCGGGCGGTTTGCTCTCGCTCAGTACCGGCAACACCTGTTTCTGCAATACCAGGGGTATCGATGAGCTGTAGCGCTTTGGGCACATTGGGAATGTGCCAGGAGTAGGTTTGTTGAACTTGAGTCGTACCTAGGGCTGCTCCTACCTCACCCACGGGGTGACCCAAAAGTTCGTTGATGAGGGCGGTTTTACCCGCTGACCCAACGCCAAACACGGCAATGGTCAGGACCCGATCAGAGCCTGACAACGCCAAGCTCTGTGCTTTTTCTTGCAACGCCTGACGGGCTACCTGATCCTGAATTTGATCGACCTGCTGCTGAAGTGCGCGTAAATTAGCGGCAGCGGCCTCTCGAGGGTGACGCGGCGCCTGGAGCACGCGCTGACGACGGCGAGGCCGTAAAAAAGGCCGCAGGCGATAGAGACCATAGCCTGCTGCCCCTGCGATCGCGGCCACAGTCACCCCTACCACCACCCGAGCCAGTAGCGGTGACACCAGCGCCAGCAGGGTATACAACCGTAGCAAGGCGTCGGCGAGTAGCAGCACTGCCCCTAAGGTTACGAAGAGCCCTACCAGCAGTATTAGCCATCGCCACCGCCCCATAGTCCCCCTGTTTCATCAATGGCAGTGGGAGAAAGAATAGCGCAAATTAAGCCCTAAAACCATCATGACAGAGG
>JBARVK010000054.1:0-13039 GCA_049646225.1 Nodosilinea sp. | reverse complement strand
GCTTCATGTTCTTGATCTCCTGGCGGGGCTACTGGCAAGAGCTGATCGAAACTCTGGTCTGGGCCCACGAGCGTACGCCCCTGGCGAACCTGGTGCGCTGGAAGGACAAGCCTGTGGCCATGTCGATCATTCAGGGTCGAGTGGTGGGTCTGGCTCACTTCACGGTGGGCTACATCCTCACCTATGCGGCTTTCTTGATAGCTTCGACTTCAAGCCGCTTTGGCTAGGTTGAGCTAGTTAGGTAAAGTAAAGAGCCCCGATGCATTGCATTGGGGCTCTTTGTTTGTGAAAGTTTCTTTGTTTGTAGGGAATTCTGAGAGCTGTAAGTCTTTCTCTACTTTTGTCTGAAAGGACTGCTTCTATCACACCATGTCAGATTTTGACGATTACTATCAGCTATTTGCGCTTAAACCAGGTGCTTCAAAGCAAGATCTGAAACAAGCCTATAAGCAACTTGCAAAGCAGTGGCATCCAGATAAATTCGCCAATGACCCTGTCAATGCCAAAATTGCTGAGGAAAAAATTAAAGCTATTAATGTCGCCTACGAAATCCTGCAAAACCATCATGCAGACACAATTGGGCATGCTAGTTATACGCGAACCACCAGCACAACCATAAAAACTCGAAAGGCAACCCCGCAAGAGTCTTTTGATAAAGCGAAGTTTTTAGCGCAGGGAGGACGGTATACAGAAGCTGCCGAGGAATTGAGCAAAGCAGTTAAGCTCGACCCTAAATTGGCTGAGGCATACTACTTCAGAGGTTTGGTCTTCTCAGAAATGGGTTTTGAGCATAGAAGTGCAAGTGACTTAAGACGAGCCAGAGAGCTTGGCTTTAGTGTGTTTAATCTCAATCCCGAAGTCGCTAGAATTTTTGGCATAAAATCTTCTACTACTACTACTAGAAACAGTAACTATGCCAGCCGAGAAAATCCTAAAACTCAACAAAAGCCACATGAAACTAAAAAATCTAGCTATTCAGCGACGATTCAGCCTGAGTTTATTTTTGCAGAAACTATAGAGCCTATTTGTGCAGTGGCCGTTAGCCCAAACCACAGGTTTCTCGCTTTGGGGAGAAATAACGGCGATATTGACCTCTGGAACTACAAAGCGAAAAAGCAATTTTTTTGTCTGAAAGGCCATAGGGCGAAGGTTACCAACTTAATCTTTAGTGATGATAATCAGTTTCTTTTTAGTAGCAGCTTCGATGGAACTGTAAATCTCTGGAGCCTCAACAATGGTTCCCTCGCTAAGTCGATGCTGATCTGCGATCGCGGAGTTACAGCCTTTGATCTCTGCTATTCACGCAAATTTATTATCGCTGCCGATGCTGCTGGATTTATTCAGACATGGGATTTTCAACGAAATACAAAGATCAAGCAAATAGTTCGTAAAAAGGCAGTAACTTCTTCTATATTCCTAAACTCAACAGGAGATGGGGCCATTTTTGGTGCTGAAGATGGCACTGTTAATCTTTGCTACGTATCCAGAGATGGCAGCGTGATGAATCTAAGAGGTCATAATGAACCCGTTACAGCTTTAGCCTTCTCACCTGGTAAGCAAATTTTCGCTTCTGCCAGTCTATCGAGTGAAACTTGCCTTTGGAAATATCCTAATCGGCAACCACAGGTTATTTTTGAATCATTGCATCAATCCGTTAGTGCCTTAGTCTTTTGTCGTAGGGGACGAATTTTGTGTGGCATAGATAAAAGTGGTCAACTTGTTATATGGGATGTTGATTCGGGAGTTTTATTGCATAAGATAACAGCTCACGTAGTAGGTGACTCGAAACTAATTTCTTTATCTGATGAAGCGCTTCTCAGTGCCCACTCCGACGGTATGCTCAAAATATGGAAAGTACAGTTGAATTCATAGGTTTGTTAATATTTATTGGCCTAACAACGATGATTTGTACTATCTATTTGCAGGCTGAATAGCCAGAATCCTGTGCGTAAATGAAAAGTCCCCGTTAGACTAGCCATAGTCAAAGGCTCTTCCTACGCTTTATTTTCTCTGCCATGGTCGGCTATCTGCTCAAGCGCCTGCTCATTGCGATACCAACGCTGCTGGCTATTAGCGCGGTGATTTTCTTTATTCTGGCGCTGTCGCCCAGCAACCCGTTGGGTGATTTGGCGACAAATCCAGCGATTACCCCGGAGGTGCGGGAGAATATTCGGCGATCGCTCGGCCTTGACCAGCCCATTCCTATTCGCTATCTGAAGTGGACAATAGCCCTGTTTAGCGGCAACTTGGGCTACTCTTTTACCAGTCGTTTGCCAGTGGCAGAATTAATCGTCCAGCGCCTACCTGTGACTCTGTGGATCATTGGGGTCGCCTATCTACTCAGCGTAGCTCTAGCTGTACCATTGGGAATGATTGCGGCTCTGCGGCAAAACACCTGGGTCGATCGAACCATCACTATCGTGGCGTTTATGGGCTTCTCTACGCCGCCGTTTTTTTCGGGGCTGGTGCTGATTATTGTGCTGAGCGTGCGCCTGGGCTGGCTGCCGTTTATTTACGACAACACGCTGGTTGTGACTGATCTGGCTAGTCTGGGGCAATGGCTGAGGCAATCCATTATGCCGATCGCCACTCTGGTGCTGTTTCAGACGGCGGTGCTGCTGCGGTTTGTGCGGGCCGCTATGCTTGAAGAAATTCCGCAGAACTATGTAAAGACGGCGCGGGCCAAGGGGCTAAGTCGCTGGCGCATTGTCACCCTGCATATGCTGCGCAACGCGCTGATTCCGGTTGTGACACTGGTTGCGCTAGACATTCCCACTGTTTTTACCGGAGCATTAGTCACCGAGCAGGTGTTCCGGGTGCCGGGCATTGGGGCGCTGCTCATCGAAGCGATTTACCGGGGTGATACCCCCGTGGTTATGGGCATTGCCTTTATCTATGCGGTTTTGGTGGTGGCCTTTAACCTGGGGGCAGACATGCTCTACGGCCTGATTGACCCCAGGGTGCGCTATGGCCACTGATGCAGATTTAGGGCTTTCGCTAGGGACTTCGGATCGGCCCAAAAACCGGGCTTGGCAGCGATTGTGGGGCGATCGCACCGCGCGATTGGCCCTGATTGGGCTGGGCCTGCTGATGCTGGCGATCGCCCTGGGGCCGCTGCTTTATCCGGGGTCTCCCAGCGCCATCGACTTTAGCCGCGCCCTGCAGCCGCCCAGCCCGGCTCATCCCTTAGGCACCAATGACCTGGGCCAAGACCAGCTCGCTCGACTGTTGGTAGGGGGCCGCATCTCGTTAGCCGTTGGGCTGGCGGCTACCCTGGTCGGCATCAGCCTCGGCGTTGGCATCGGTGCGTTGGCCGGATTCTACGGCAGCTGGCCAGATGTCGTTTTAATGCGCATTACCGATCTATTTTTGGCCCTGCCTCAGCTGCCTCTGGTACTGCTGGTGGTTTACCTATTTGGCGACCCGGTGCGTCGCAGTCTGGGGCCAGAGCGGGGGATTTTTCTGCTGATTGTGCTGGTGATTGGTATCCTGAACTGGATGTCGGTAGCGCGTTTGGTGCGGGCTGGTTTCTTGAGCCTTAAGCAGCGAACGTTTGTAGAGGCAGCCGTTGCCCTGGGCGCAAGGCCCTGGGGCATTGTCAAAACCCACCTGCTGCCAAATATTCTTGGGCCTGTGATTGTGGCTGCTACGATTGGCGTTGGCAATGCGCTGCTGGCCGAGTCTACCCTGAGCTTTTTGGGGGTGGGTTTTCCGCCTGATGTGCCCACCTGGGGCCGCATGCTCTATGACGCTCAAAACTATATCGAGAGTGCACCTTACCTGGTGCTGGCTCCCGGTCTGGCCATTTTTTTCACAGTCCTTTGCATTAATACACTGGGCGATCGCCTGCGCGATAGTCTAGATCCCACCAGCCGCTAACGCCTATGGCTCTTCCCCAGCAGCAGTTGCTCACCCAGGTCGCCCGGATGTTTCCGGATGCGCTGTTCTATGCCCCCACCCAGGCACAGCTGGTGGCCCTCACCATTGATGATGTGCCGACGCCAGGCGATCGCAACGACGCCTCTACCCGCCTCATTCTTACCGCCCTCGATCGCTACAACCGCACCGCTGCGCACCCGGTGCAGGCGACCTTCTTTGTCATCACCGACCACCTCAATCCGGGCAGCACCATTCTGCAAGAGATTTTGGCCAGCGGTCACGAAATTGCTAACCACGGTACCACTGACATAACCCCCGCCATTCTGCAGCCGACCCAATTTGTCCGCCACTTTCAGGATGCCCACAATCGCATCACCGACCTGATCCAGCAGCCACTTCGCTGGTATCGGCCTGGGCGCGGACTCTATAACCGAGCTATGGTCGACCACATTCGGCTCACCCCTGGTTATGAGTCGCTGGTGGCCCTGGCCTCGATGGTGCCGTTTGACACCCTGCGCCCTCTTGGCACCCCTAATCTCAATACCTGGTATCTGGCTCGCTTTGTCTTTCCCGGCGCTATTTTTGTCATGCACGGCGGGTCGATGGAACGCTGCGTGCAGACAGCTCAGGCGTTGCCACCGCTGCTCAGTCTCATTGATCGCCAGGGGTTTCGGGTTGTGACGCTCTCGCAGCTGTACGACAGTCTAAGCCCCAGTCATCTCTCGGATAGTCGGGCCTCAGAAAACCTGGCTCCAGGAAGCTCTGCTCCAGTAACCCCTACAGCAGAAACTCTTTCAAAGCCGCCGCCACCCCATCTGCATCTACCCCCGGAGCCACCCAATCGGCCCCCTGCTTGACGGGTTCTGGCGCATCGCCCATAGCCACTCCAATGCCTGCGTAGCGCAGCATTTCTAGATCGTTGTAGTTGTCGCCGATGGCCATCACCTGGTCGGGTGCAAGACCCAGCAAGTCTTCGGCTACAAACCGCACTGCTTCGCCCTTGTGAGCTAGCGGGTGGGTGGCCTCCACGAAGTACTCCACCGATCGCGTCAAGTAGAGGTCTTCAGTGGGGTAGCGCTGGCCCAAATGACTCAAAATGTCGCTGAGCAGGTCAATATTGTTGCTCAAGGTCAGCAGCTTGGTGGTTTCGATCGCCGCGTTGTTGGTCAGCAGCATGGCCAGGTCACCAGCGGCAATGGGCCGAATGCCCGATCGCTGGGCGTAGGCTTCGGTGTCATCGATAATCGCTCGCACGTGGAGCTGGTCGTCAATATACAGGTGAATCGACAGGTCGTTGCTGGCCTCCATGGGGGCTAGGTAGGCCAAAATGTCCAGCGCTAGCTGCCGGGGCAGGGGTGTGTGGCGGTGCAGTTTTTGGGTTTTGGGATCTTTGATAAAGGCTCCCTGGTAGGCCATCAGCGGCAGGGCTGAACCCACCAGCTGGTGAAACCGCAGAGCCGATTGGTACATGCGCCCGGTGGCGATCGCGACGGCAATCCCGCGCTGCTGCACCTGTTGGATTGCATCCAGCACCGGGGCATTGATCTGATTAGACTCTCCGGCCAGAGTACCGTCGATATCGAGCACAAGTAAACGAATGTCGGCAGTCATGGGGTGAGCCTGTGAACGTTTCCGCGTTTGTACCAAGTCCAGCTCGGGATCTGTCGTTTCCCGTAGGCAGAACTCCACTTCTAAACTTGGATAAGATTCATTATCTCTGGAGAGAGGCCATTGGCAGCAGCGAATCTGGGTTCAAAGTCAGCTCCTTGACTCAGCAGAATTCAATCTGGACGAGGCCACGGGGTCTAGCCATCGCTGTATGGTTGAAAGGGAAGGGTCATTAATTAAAGGAATATTCACTGGGTTGAACTAGGCGAATTATGGCTAAGGCCGCTAACCCCGACATCCTGTTTCAAGACCGCACCGACGCCGGCAGGCAGCTGGCCGAGCGGCTGAAGCACTATGCCGATCGCGCCGATGTGCTGGTGCTCGGGCTACCTCGCGGCGGCGTGCCAGTGGCATTCGAAGTGGCCGAAGCCCTGCACGCCCCGCTGGATGTTTGTCTGGTGCGTAAGCTAGGGGTACCAAACCATGAAGAACTGGCCCTGGGGGCGATTGCCTCAGGCGGCGTGCGCGTGCTAAATCACGAGATCATTAGCGGGCTAGATATCTCGGCTTCCACCATCGATGCGATCGCGGCCAAAGAGCGGCAAGAACTACAGCGCCGCGATCGCGCCTACCGCAGCGATCGGCCCCAGCCTGAAATCCGCGATCGCACCGTCATTTTGGTTGATGATGGCATTGCCACTGGGGCGACGATGCGCGCCGCTGTCTCGGTGATCAAACCCCAGCGGCCCGCCCGGCTGATCGTGGCAGCCCCAGTTATGGCCCCGCCTATCTATGGGGAGCTGAACCTGGCGATCGATGAGGTGGTGTATGTCGCTATGCCCGAAGCCCTGCGTGCGATCGGGTTTTGGTACCAAGACTTTGCTCAAACCAGCGATGCAGACGTTCGACAATGCTTAGCCGATCGGCCCTAAGGCGTTACGCTTCGACTTGCCAGGCGGCCTCAAAAAAGGCCAGTTCGCAGTCCATAGCGTAGCGGTAGGCGGCCTGGTGACTGGGGCTATCGATCACATGACTATCTAGCAAATCTTCGAGCTGAGCGGCAAGAGGCTCAAACTGGTCACTGCTGTAGGTCTCAATCCATGCGCTGTAGTGGTGAGGCGGTGGGTCGAGTTGGGCCAGCGACTGCCCCAAAAAGGCGTAGAGCCGCATGCAGGGGGCCATGGCTACGGCGGTTGCTCCAGGGTCTTGCCCCCAGGCAGTGCTCAGCAAAAAATCGGTATAGCGACGGGTCGCCGCCCCAGGGGCAACCGTGGCCAGGTCCACCCCCCACTCCTGGGCGTAGCTACCGTGCAAGTTCAGCTCATCCAGCACCCCACCCGCCAGCTGATGAAACACCTGAAACATCTCCCAGGTCGGCGCTTTGGCAGCGGCGATGCTGTAGGCCCGAGCAAAGGCTTCGAGAAAGAAGGCATCTTGGCCGACGTAGTAGGCAAACTTCTCCACGGGCAGGGTGCCATCCCCCAGGCCTTGCACAAAGAGGTGATTCAGACAATCGGTAGCGAGATCTTGGTTGGTTTGCCAGAGCGTTTTAGAGAGCGGCATAAATTTAGACAGAGCATAAGGGAACGAGGGAATGGCGGGCACAAAAATAGCCCTGTAGGGGCGTACGCCGTACGCCCTTAACCCAGGCGTAAAAAAACCACACACCGTCTACCGCAAGGCGGTGCATTCAAGACGGTAGCAGCGCCTGAGCCAAATCTAGCGAGAAATAGTAGGCGTTGCTGGCGTCGCCCCACAGCACTTCAAATGGCAGGCTGGGTTCGCCCAGATGACTAATCACCAGGCGAGCGCCGGGCATAGCATAGCTGCGGGTGTAGTCATTGACCGTAACTACGGTGGGCAGTTGGGCGGCGATCGCCGCTTCTACCCCCTGGCGACTGTCTTCAATTACCAGGCAGGCCGCGGGGTTGAGATCCATGGCGTTGATGACTAGGTTGTAGATGTCAGGGGCGGGTTTTTTGGTCGGCACCATATCGCCAGCGGCGATCATCTCAAACCAGGTAGGCGACTCTGGCCCCAGCAAATGCTCCAGCAGCGGAATCACGCTGTCTTTGGCGCTGGTGGTGGCGATCGCCAGCCGCACCCCTTCCTTCCGAGCCGCTTCGATCAGTCGCCGCACCCCGGGCCGCAGCGGTATCACGTTGCTGGCCACCAGCGCTTGAAAGTGGCGGGCCTTGGCCTGATGCAGCGCCACCACCAGCTCATCGGTATCACCTTGAGGTTGAAACGTCGGCTGGTAGCGGTCTATGTAGTGGCGAATGCGCTCCTTGCCACCGGCCACCCGCAACAGCTGACCGTAGAGGCCCACCGGCCAGTGCCAAGACAGACCAAACTCTTGAAACGCCTGGTTAAACGCGACCCGGTGGCCGTCCCGCTCGGTTTCGGCCAGGGTACCGTCAACATCAAAAATGAGCGCTTCCAGGGTTTTCATCGTGACACAGACAGAGGGGTAAAGGCTGTAGAGCAAGTGATTGCAACGATAAACTAGATCCACGTATTAGATCTACGCTCAGAAGCGCCTAGCAAGGCCTAGCTCAGAAGGGGATGGTTGTTGGTCAGCAAACTCTACCGATAAGCTGAACTTGTAGACCGAACCCAGAAAAAGGCCCGATCTCAGTAAAGGAGCCAGCCGTTTCACCGTAGGATGAAGAGGCGACCTGCACTAGGGAATATTGCCTCGGGCAGGCTCTAGGTTGGGCGAACGCCTGACCCCGCACAGGCTGTTGTCAACGGTTACGAAAGGCATGGATATTAAACAAGGTTTTGTCGCCACAGTCGGCAACACTCCCCTCATTCGCCTTAACAGCGTTAGCGAGGCCACCGGCTGCGACATTCTGGGCAAAGCAGAGTTTCTCAACCCCGGCGGCTCAGTCAAAGATCGGGCCGCGCTCTATATCGTTGAAGATGCCGAGAGAAAAGGATTGCTCAAACCCGGCGGCACCGTCGTTGAGGGTACCGCTGGCAACACCGGCATTGGCATGGCCCACATCTGCAACGCCAAAGG
Source organism: Nodosilinea sp. (assembly GCA_049646225.1). Taxonomy (GTDB): domain Bacteria; phylum Cyanobacteriota; class Cyanobacteriia; order Phormidesmidales; family Phormidesmidaceae; genus Nodosilinea. The sequence goes on along the minus strand of JBARVK010000054.1, from coordinate 4,527 downwards.
CTACCGCTGCCTAATCGTCATCCCTGACACCCAGTCGCAAGAAAAAATTGATCTGTTGCGCACCCTCGGCGCTGAGGTTCGCACCGTACCCGCCGTGCCTTACCGCGACCCCAACAACTACGTGAAGCTCTCAGGCCGCTTGGCGGCAGAGCTCGACAACGCCGTCTGGGCTAACCAGTTCGACAATCTAGCCAACCGCCTAGCTCACTACGAGACCACCGGCCCCGAGATTTGGGCTCAAACCGAGGGTACTATCGACGGCTGGGTGGCGGCTACGGGCACCGGCGGCACCTACGCCGGCACGGCCCTATTTCTTAAGGAGAAAAATCCTCAAATTCGCTGTGTCGTGGCCGACCCCATGGGCAGCGGTCTTTACAGCTACATTAAAACAGGCGAAATCAACGTCCAGGGCAATTCAATCACCGAAGGCATTGGCAACAGCCGCATTACCGCCAACATGGAAGGCGTGCCCATCGACGACGCCATTCAAATTGACGATACTGAGGCCCTGAGTACTCTCTATCAGCTGCTCTATCAAGACGGGCTATTTATGGGTGGCTCCGTCGGCATCAATGTGGCGGCGGCGGTCAAACTGGCTCAGCAGCTCGGCCCCGGCCATAAAATTGTGACGGTGCTGTGCGACGGCGGCTCTCGCTACCAATCGCGTATTTACAGCCGCTCCTGGCTAGAGGAAAAAGGGCTGTGGTCTGAGGATCTAGCCCCCAAGCATGCTGCCGAAATCGCTCTGCCGATCGCCTAGTTCTATCGGTAGATGCACTACCTGAGTCGATCGCCTGTAACCGCTATAACCACCCGTCTGATCGGGCAGATGGTTGCAGAGCAGATCGACTACACTAGGACAGATTAACGGGGGATGTCTGCGGTGAAACTATGCCTCAGAGCTACCCGAGCTGACCCTGCTCTATTACTTTCGGGGACACACCTGTGGCCGATCCGTCTGATAAATCTTCGCTACCAGCCGAGCCTGCCCTCGATCAAGGGTTAGGGCAAAAAAATCAGGCGACTCAGCCCAATCCTTGGGTAGAGGGCCTGCAGACCATTGGGTTAAGCGTCGTATTGGCTTTAGGTATCCGGCACTTTGTGGCAGAGGCGCGCTACATTCCCTCTGGTTCTATGGAACCGACTCTGCAAATCAACGACCGCTTGGTGATTGAAAAAATTAGCTACCACCTCAACCCGCCTGAGCACGGAGATATTGTGGTCTTTTGGCCACCCGAAAGCCTCACCCCTCCCGGTAAACGCCGGGATGCCTTTATTAAACGCATTGTCGGTTTACCGGGAGATGTGGTTGAAGTGCGCGATGGCGAGGTAATTCGCAACGGCGAGGGGCTGAGCGAGCCTTACATCAAAGCCCCGCCCGATTACCAGTGGGGGCCTGAGGAAGTGCCCGCTGCGTCTTACCTGGTACTGGGCGACAACCGCAACAGCAGCTATGACAGCCACGCCTGGGGGTTTGTACCCCAGGAAAATATTATCGGCAAAGCCGTGGTGCGATTTTGGCCGCCGGGTCGTGTCGGTCTGCTTGACGAGTAACCTATTTTCCGGGCGGTGACTGCTAGCAGCAGGGCTAGATACTTAAAACTTCTGGGGTTTATTCAGGGAACCCTAACACAGTGAGCTAGGTTACATTCTGATAGCTGGATGGTGGAAGTATCAAAGGTCAGGTTTTGACTGACGCTGCTATTCTGGTTATCTGTTGAGTTTTGCCGTGTGGCTGAACTCTGGCCATAGCTGCGCCGATGGTTCCCGCTGTTATTAGCCTCTTAGCAGGCAAGTGTTCCCGTTGAGTTTATGACTTCTACCCCTGCCGAAAAAACACCCTTTGCCATTACAACACCGCTGTATTACGTCAATGGCCTACCCCACATCGGCAGTGCCTACACTACGATTGCCGCCGATGTAGTCGCTCGGTTTTATCGGCTGATGGGGCACCCGGTGCTGATGATTACCGGCACCGACGAGCACGGTCAAAAAATTCAGCGCACCGCTGAAGAGCGGGGTGTTTCGCCCCAGGCCCACTGCGACGAGTTTGTGGCTGGGTTTGAGCGCCTGTGGACATTGCTCAATATTGACTGCGATCGCTTTATTCGCACTACGTCTTCTCGCCACAACGTCATCGTCAACGAGTTTTTTCAGCGCGTGTGGGGTCGGGGCGATATTTACAAGGGCCAGCAGCAGGGCTGGTACTGTGTTTCCTGCGAAGAATTTAAAGAAGAGCGCGATCTGCTGCCCAACCAGCATTGCCCCATCCACACCAATAAACCGGTTGAGTGGCGCGACGAGTCGAACTATTTCTTCAAGCTGTCTACCTACCAAGACCAGTTAGAACAGCTCTACGCCGATCGCCCCGACTTTATTCAGCCCGAGTCGCGCCGTAACGAGGTGCTGAGCTTTGTCAAGCGGGGGCTGCAAGACTTCTCCATTTCGCGTATTAACCTCGACTGGGGGTTTCCGGTACCCACCGACCCTGACCACACCCTCTATGTCTGGTTTGACGCGCTTTTGGGCTATATCACTGCCCTGCAAGACCCCAGCGAACCACCCAGTCTAGACAAAGCGATCGCCCACTGGTGGCCCATCAACACCCATTTGATTGGCAAAGACATCTTGCGCTTTCATGCGGTGTACTGGCCCGCCATGCTGATGTCGGCGGGGCTACCGCTGCCGGAGCGGGTGTACGGCCACGGCTTTTTGACCAAGGATGGCCAAAAAATGGGCAAGAGCCAGGGCAACACCCTGGACCCGGTGGCGCTGGTGGAAACCTACGGCCCCGACGCCGTGCGCTACTATTTTTTGCGCGAAATTGAGTTTGGTAAAGACGGCGACTTCAACGAAACCCGCTTTATCAATGTACTCAACGCCGATTTGGCCAACGATTTGGGCAACCTGCTCAACCGCACCCTCAAGATGGCAGCCCGCTACTGCGACGGCAAGGTGCCCGATGTGGACCCCCAGGCGATCGCGGCTGATCACCCCCTGCGCGCGATCGGCTCTGACCTCACCGACACGGTAGCTAACGCCTATACTCAGCTAGCCTTTAGTCGGGCCTGCACCGCCACCCTGGCTCTGGTACAGGCCAGCAACAAATTTTTGGATGAGCAAGCCCCCTGGAGCCTCTATAAGCAGGGAAAACAGGCCGAAACCGAAGTCGTTTTGTACGCCGTACTGGAGTCGGTGCGGCAGGCCGCCTACCTGCTGTCGCCGATTATTCCTGACATTAGCAACCAGATTTATACCCAATTGGGCTTTGCCGTTGAGTTTAACGACAAAGCCCTTGGTCAAGCGATCGGCTACGCTGACCACGCCACCTGGGGGCAGCTGCCTCCAGGTCAACCTCTGGGAGAAGCCGCTCCCGTGTTTCAGCGACTAGAGCTACCCGAAACGGCGGCCATACCTGAATAAAAAACGACCTCAGCGCTTTTTGCTTTCGCTTTTAAATCCAGCCAATTCAATTTAACAAAAACCACAAAAAAACCATGTTAGATACCCATCACAGCCATTCTTTACTGAGCGACGACGCCATTTTTACCCCGGAGCAGGTGCTCGACAATCGAGGCCGGGTGGCCATTTTTATCGATGGTTCCAACCTGTTCTACGCGGCCCTGCAGCTAGGCATTGAAATTGACTACACCAAGCTGCTGTGCAAGCTGACCGCTGGGTCGCGCCTGTTTCGGTCATTTTTCTACACCGGGGTCGATCGCACCAACGAAAAGCAGCAGGGCTTTTTGCTGTGGATGCGGCGCAACGGCTATCGGGTGATTGCCAAAGATTTGGTGCAGCTGCCCGACGGCTCTAAGAAGGCCAACTTAGACGTCGAGATTGCCGTAGATTTGGTCGCGCTGGTCGATTACTACGACACCGCCGTGCTGGTTAGCGGCGATGGCGATTTGGCCTACGCCGCCGATGCTGCCAGCTACCGTGGGGCGCGAGTTGAGGTGGTCAGCCTGCGATCGATGACCAGCGATAGCCTGATCAACGTGGCCGATCGCTACATTGACCTCGAGGGGGTCAAAGACGACATTCGCAAGCTGCCCCGCAATGCTCCTACCCACAACTACACCTACCGACCGCTGTCTAACCTGACCACCGCCGACGAGCCGCCCGAAGACGGCGTCATGGTTGGCGAATAGTTTCGAGAGCGACCCATGGCAAAATGGCGGCAGTTAACGATAGGGGGAGCCGCGATCGCAGCTTTAGCGGTTGGGTTGTACAGTCTGCTGGGCCCAAGTCCAGGCCTCAACCCTGGGGCCGACGACCCAGCGGCCACCGGCCCAGAGCCAGGCTTGACCCTGCGCGATGTCACCCTTGAGCAACCCGACGAGCAGGGGCAGATGCTGTGGCGGGTCAAGGGCGACGAGGTCACCTACAGCACCGATCAGCAGGTTGCTTTTATCACCCGACCCGACGGCGACCTCTTTCAGGATGGAGAAGTGATCTACCAGGTTGTGGCCGATACCGGCGAAGTACGGGAAAACGGCAGCGTGATTTTGCTGCGAGGTAATATTG
>JBARVK010000053.1:0-11225 GCA_049646225.1 Nodosilinea sp. | reverse complement strand
GGAGAAGATGGGGGCCACGCTATCTACCGCAGCCTTATGGATACGCCTCAACGCTCTGACTCTGGCCCTGGTCTGTCGATCGCCACCGCGATCGCCGTTGTTGCTGCCGTCGTGTTTAACACCCTGTTCAACCGCTTTCCCCCAAGCGGGCAGAGTATCGGCGATATTTCTACCACCATTTTGAGCGGGGTACTGATTACCCCTGCCAGCTACGCCTTCGCCATTTGGGGCGCGATTTACCTGGGCCTGTTTGCCTACGTGGTTTATCAATTTCACCCCGAGCGGCGGCGCGAACCTGTCATTCAGCGGGTCAACGGGCTGCTGATTTTGGCCTGCATTGTGCAGACCGTCTGGATTTTGCTGTTTACCTTCCAGCAGTTTGGCTGGTCGATTTTGGCCATGGTGGCGCTGCTGCTGGCGCTAATTGGTATTTACACAACGCTGAATATTGGCCGCGAGCGGGTGTCTCGGCAGCGGCGCTGGATGGCCCATATTCCCTTTAGCCTCTACCTAGGCTGGATTTCGGTGGCGACCGTGGTCAATATTGCCTCGGCCCTCTATGCTTCAGCCTGGGGCGGCTGGGGCATTTCGTCGGCGACCTGGACGGTAGTGATGATTGTGGTGGCCGCGCTGATTGGGGCCGCAGTAATTTATACCCGCCGCGATCTGGCGTTTACGCTGGTGTTGGTCTGGGCCTTGGTGGCGATCGCGGTGCGCCAGAGCGATATTCCGGCGGTGCAGTGGGTCGCGCTGATCATGGCTGGGTTGCTGCTGATTTGGCTAGCTGTGGCTACATACGCCCTGCCCAAGCCGATGCATTCTTAGCCAGGGGCGATCGCCCGCCGTTCATCCTGCGGTAAACCCAGTGGAATAATAGGAGGGTAGTATTTTTCGCTGCTGACCTTTAATCACCTGCCCATGACTCCTGAACCCGACTCGACCCGGCCCTGGCTATCGATCAAACGCCTGATTCTACTGATCATGACGGCCCTGGTGGGGCTAGTCGTGGTGCAATCGCTGTTGAATAGCTGGCAAGAACCCCAGGTCGCCAGTCGGCTACAGCTGTACCAGACCGACCTGCTGCTGGAGGGCAGCGCCTGGCAAGGCGAAGGGTTGCCCGCTGATCAGTGGCCGATGCTGCGCGAGGGACTGCTGGGCAAAGACCCGGTGGCCACTGCCCAGAAGCAGTATGAGGATGTGCGTCAGCAGGCGGCGGCAGGTCTGGCTGAGCGGCGATCGCTGGAGGCCGAAGCCGCCGCCCCTCCCAGCCCTTCCCTCACCGATGAAACCAACGCAGGCAAGCCGCTGCCTCGACGGTTGCGAAATGCCCTCGACCAGCAAGAGCGGCTGATCGAGCGGCTGGACATTCGCCTGGGGCTGATGGAGGCCTACCAGGGTAATCCCGAGGCCGCCATAGACCGCTGGGCGCAGGTGCGCGACAGTGAGACGGCCACCGCCTTGGCCCTACGCACCGCTGACACCCTGATTCGTCTCTGGCAAGATACCCAGACCGCCCCCGGCGACGATGTCTGGCTGCAGAAATCGCTGGATGGGTGGTTTGAGTACCGCGCTCTGGAAAAGGTCTACGAGGTTCAGGCACAGGTGGGCGACCCCCCCAGCGCCGATCGTCTCGCCCAGATTCAGGCCCAGGAGCAGGCCGCTGCCGAGGGCAAACTGGTCAAGCTGGCGCTGCTGAGCACTGTACCCGCCCTGGGAGCCGTGATTGGCCTCGGGCTTTTGATCTGGCTGCTGGCCCAGCGAGTGCTGCGGGGTGGCCAGTCGGTGATGCAGCAGAATGCCGGGCGCGGATGGGAGGTGCCCTGGACGGCTGAAACCATTTGGCAGGTGCTGATTGCCGGGTTTTTCTTTGTGGGTCAGATTTTGCTGCCCCTGGTGCTGGGGGGGCTAGGCCTAGGTGCTGCGGGTCTTAGCAGTCGGGGCAAGGCCATTTTTTCGCTGGTGTATTACCTGCTGATGGCGGCGGGATCCTTGGGGGTGCTGTGGTGGTCTATTCGCTCTTACCGGCCCGTTTCTAAGGACATGTTTCAGATTAAATTCTCGGGGTCTGGGCTGTTGTGGGGGCTGGGCGGCTACTTTGTCGCTCTGCCGCTGATGTTTGGTGTCGCCTTGATCAATCAGAAGATCTGGCAGGGGCAGGGGGGCAGCAACCCGCTGCTGCAAACGGTGCTAGAAGAGCAGGATGGCGTCGCGCTGCTGGTGTTCTTCGTGACGGCTGCGATCGCAGCCCCCCTGTTTGAAGAGGCTCTGTTTCGCGGCTTTTTGCTGCCCTCGCTGACCCGCTACCTGTCAACTGGGGGGGCGATCGCCCTGAGCGCCTTCATTTTTGCCGCCGCTCACCTGAGCCTGTCGGAGGTGCTGCCGCTGACCCTGCTGGGGGCCATTCTGGGGTTTGTGTACACGCGATCGCGTAACCTGATCTCGCCCATGGTGCTGCACAGCGCCTGGAACAGCGCCACCATGCTGGGCTTGTTTATCCTGGGCGGATAGAACCTTTGAACCAGGCGCTATCATAGGCACCATGATCACCCTCCTCCACCTGTCCGACATCCACATGGGCAGCGGGTTTGCCCACGGTCGCCTCAACCCCGAAACCGGCCTTAACACCCGCCTGGAAGATTTCATTGCCGCCCTTACCCGCTGCATCGATCGCGCCCTGGCCGAGTCGGTCGATCTGGTGCTGTTTGGCGGCGACGCCTTTCCCGATGCCACGCCGCCGCCTCTGGTGCAGCAGGCGTTGGCCAGCCAGTTTTGTCGGCTGTCGGCGGCGGGCATTCCCACGGTGCTGCTGGTGGGCAACCACGACCAGCATGCCCAGGGGCTGGGAGGGGCCAGCCTTTCGATTTACAGAACGCTGGGTGTACCCGGTGTAGTGGTGGGCGATCGCCTGGAAACCCACCAGATCACTACCCGCAGTGGCCCGGTGCAGGTGATCACCCTACCCTGGCTAACCAAATCGGCCCTGCTTACCCGGCCCGAAACTGAGGGGCTATCTATGAGCCAGGTCAACGAGCTGCTGCTCGATCGCCTTCGGGTCGCCCTGGAGGGGGAGATTCGCCGCCTCGACCCCGATCGCCCCACCATTCTTTTAGCCCATGCCATGGTCGACACGGCTAGCTACGGAGCCGAGCGGTTCTTGGCCACCGGACGCGGGTTTACCATCCCGATGGCCCTACTGGCTCGTTCCTGCTTTGACTACGTGGCCCTGGGCCACGTCCACCGTCACCAGGTGCTCTGCCAACAGCCACTGATGATTTACCCCGGCAGCATCGAGCGGGTTGATTTTAGCGAAGAGGCCGAAGCCAAAGGCTATTTGCTGGTGCAGGTGGATAAAGGGCAGGCCCAGGCCGAGTTTTGCCCCCTGCCGGTGCGCCCCTTTAAAACGATTGAGGTCGATTTGACCCAGGCCGAAGCTCCCCAGACCAGGCTGGAGCAGGCCATTGCCCAGGCCGACATTGCCGATGCCGTGGTGCGCTGCCTCTATACCCTGCGGACTGATCAGGTAGATCACATTGACCAGACGGCCTTAGAAACCGCCCTGTTCGCCGCCCACACCTACAGCCTACAGCCCGAACTCAAGGCCCAAACCAGCCGCAGCCGACTGCCCGAATTGGGCACCGACAGCAGCCTCGACCCGCTCACCGCCCTGGGGGCCTATCTGGCCAACCGCAGCGACCTCGACGACATCGCCGCTGGTATGATGACCGCCGCCGCCGCGCTGATGGCGGACGACACCGCCGCCGATCTGCCCCTCGATGACGTCGATCTCACCCCTGAGGATATTGAGAGCCTCGCCCTCGAAGAAACCGCTCAACAACTGCGGTTGCTATAGCCAGTTCGCCGCCCTAAGTTTTACTGTGACGACCGCCGATGTCCTCAGCGCACTGGCCAGCGCTAGATGAGTGCTTGAGGAATCGTTCGGTGCAGTACCATTGAGCCCAGACCTTGAGCCCAGTGGAATCTTAACAGCCCATGAACGAGGGCGAATATCAACGCCGCCTTAGCTATCGCCTGCTGCTGACGACCCTGTGGGCTACCCTGCTGCTGCTGGCGGTAGAGGCGATTGGGGGATGGGCCAACCACTCGCTGACCCTGCTGGCTGAGTCGCTGCACACGCTGGTAGACGGCTTTAGTACGGTCCTCAGTCTGGTGGCCGTCACGTCGCCCCAGCGCCAAATGGGCCGCGAGGTATGGGGCCACGGACGGGCCGAGGTGGCCGGTACCCTCGTGTTGTGCGCCTTTTTGGGCTTTACCGGGGTTAGTCTGCTGTTCATTGCCCTGGGGCAACTTTTCAGCGCCCTGACGGGGGTCGAGAACCCGTTCCCGGTCGTCATTGACCCTCGGGTGCTGCGGTTTACGGCGGCCATGGTGATTCTCAACGTGGCCCTGGGCATCTACGCCAGCTACCAGGCGCGCGGCCTCAGCAGCCAGGCCCTCAAGCTCAATACTAAACACTTTTTGGCCGATGCCTGGCTCAGCATTGTGATGGTGGTGGTGTTGCTGGCCATTTGGCAAAATCAGCGCTGGCTCGACCCGGCCTTTGCCGTGGTGCTGCTGCCCCTGGTGGCTCGCAGCCTGTGGCGAGTGCTAAAAGAGCAACTACCCATGCTGCTGCGCCCCACCGCGATCGCCCCCGAGGCCATAGCCCATATCGCCACCCAGGTCGAAGGCGTCACCCGCTGCACTCGAATTCGATCGCGGGGTATGGTAGGCCGCCAGGTCTGGATCGAAATTCACCTGGTGCTGCACCCCGAGTTTGTGGAAACCGCAGAGGCGATTGGCGAACAGATTGATGCCCTCCTGCGCCAGCGCTACGGCCCTCTACGTACCCAGGTTTGGGTCGAACCCGCCCGCACCAGCCGCGACGCCTATTTTGAGCCGGGAATGCCGAATTACCTGCCGCCCTCGTCGGGGAATGGCGAGGATTGGGCTTGAGCGCCCGCTCCCCTGTTCCCCCACCCCCCTACTCCCCCACTGTCGGCCCGCTTTGCATCGGCCCCAGGTAGCGTGTCAGATAGGGCGAAAACACCTCGTAAATCAGCGTCAGGGGCTTACCCCGGTGCCAAAACAGATAGTGGCGGCCCCAAAATGGGCCAGTCTGGCCAAAAGCGTCTTCTAGCGCCTCCGAATCGCCGTAGTAGAGGCCCTGAATATCTCGGTACAGTTCGGTGCGAAGGCGAGCTAGGCTAGCCCAGATCGGCAGTGATTTGTTTTGTAGGTACTCATCGACGTGACTCGCCTCCCACCAGGAGGAGGCGTAGGCGAGGCGCTGGCCCGAAGCGGTGCGCAGCCACACCTGACGGCGCAGCCGAGGGCCAGGTACCACCCGAATGATATCTGGGGCACCGTCGAGATCCATGCCGACAAGAGACATATCGATCACATCGACTTCGGTGCGATCGCGGGTTAGCAACTGTAGGTGACGGGTCGGTGAACCGTCTCCCAGCAGCAAAATTTGCCAGGCGGGGGCCAGCTGGTCGTGGGGCAGCCCCTTTTGCACAGTGGGCTGTCCGGCCTGCCAGCGGGGCCGCAGGGCATGCCAGCCGCAGGGTACTGCTGGGTCAATAAGGGGCTGTAGGGCAGAGGCCAAGGGTGTTACAAAAATTCACGTCTTATCCCTATGCTATCGCGACAGCCTGACCCTTTCCAGCCAAATCTAGAGAATTGGTCTGGGGTGCGGGTGGTTAGGGGGTGGGGTGAGCGCAGATCAGCGGAGAAATTTGGCCTCTAGCGATTGGCGATCGCCCGTGAGGCGATCAATCGTCACTCTACCGTCAGCCGGTAGCGCCCCCGCTCGCCCGGTTGGTAGCTGTTGACCAGCACGCGGTAGGTGCCGTCGCGGGGTAGCTGAAGGGCCAACTGCGAGTTGGTGGTGTTGGGGCTGACGTCGTCGTTTTCGCCCACGCGGTTGCCGGCGTCATCAACCACAATCAGGTAGGTGTCAAAGTCGGGGCTTTCTAGGCGAATCTGCACAGTTTGCCCAGCTCGGCCCTGAAAAGTAAACTCTTGGTAGTAGGAGCCATCTTGTAGGGTGCGATTCCCCGGCCCCAGCGCTCCCTGCTGGCGCAGCCCAATACGGCTGGAGGCCGACGTTCCCTGGGCGCTGTTCCCCTGGCGCAGGCGCAGTTGGTAACTACCCGATTCGCCCTCAGATACGGTATTGGCCAAAATCAGGTACGACCCGGTGTAGGGCAGCCGGGTGGAAATGCGGGCGTCTAATCTACCGCCGCTGTCGTCATCTTGAATAGAAAAGTCGTCGTGATCGGGAGCCAGCAAAATCAGGTAAGAGTCTACATCCTGACTGCTCATGTCGATGGTGATGGTTTGCCCCGCCTGCCCCTCAAAGCGGTAGGGGTTGTAGAAACTGCCGTCGGGTAGCACGTTGCTGGTGTCGTCAAGAGCACCCTGCACCGCTGCGCCCAGGGCGATCGCGGCAGGTTCACGGTTAATGCGGCTGGTGGGGGTCGAGGCCGTAGCGGTGCCCGATCGCACTGAGGCTAAAAAGGTCTGCACCGCATCGGTGGGAATCGCGAAGCCAATCCCGACGCTGCCGCCGCTGCTGCCAGTGGTAAAGATGGAGGTATTCACCCCGATCAGCTGACCGCTGCTGTTGAGCAATGGCCCCCCGGAATTGCCGGGGTTAATGGCGGCATCGGTTTGAATTACGTTGCGATCGGTATCGATGCGGCTGACGATACCTACCGTCAGCGTGCCCTGCAGCCCAAAAGGACTGCCAATTGCAAAGGCACTCTGGCCCACCCGCACCGAGTTGAGCGGTGCAAAGGACACGGTGGGTAGGCCGGTGGGGTTGCCCCGCAGCCGCACCGCCGCCAGGTCAAGGCGGTTTTGGCCGTAGCCAACAACGTCGCCCTCAAAACTGCGCCCGTCGGCCAGGCGCACCGTGACCACTCGCTCCCGGCCTACTACGTGGGCGTTGGTCAAAATCAGGCCGCTGGCATCGACAATGCTGCCGCTGCCACCGCCCGTGCGAGTGTTGATGGCTACCACTGCCGGGCTGACCTGCTCGTAAACCCGAATCGTGGTTGCTTCGTCTACCGTAGACTGGGCCTGGGCCGGAGCCGTCCCCAGGCGAGGCAGCGAACTGGCAGATAGGCTAATCGGTGCTAGCGCCAGCAGCGCCCCCACCATCGCCAACCTCGAAGCGAATCGTGTACCTGCCATTTTCACCATGACGTCCTCTTGAGCACAAAACCTGGCGTGTGTTCTAAATCCAAAGCACTGAGTCACCAGCGTAGGGGCTGATACCTCAGATTTACTGCAACAGTTCTCTTTGCTCAGGATAAATCGTCTCTGCTCAGCAATCCTGGGGCTGAGGGCCACCTTGCCAATAGGTACATTGAGCCTCGCGGGGTGATGGCCAACTAGTTCAAAAATACCTCACTATTCTAGTGTCTAGAATCGCGGTACGGCCTGGGTTAGTTTACTCATACCGAATCCTAACTGCATGCCCCCGGTTTGTAGGGGCGTAGCATGCTACGCCCCTACGAGGTTCCTGATTATGAATCGGGGCTTATCAAATCGGATTTCGTATCAGACCATGTAGTTTTTGAGATAGCGGAACTATCACCAGTCGAGCTTTAGCTGCACCTCAACGGTGTTACTGCGGGTAGAAAGAGCATTGCCCAAAAGGTCTGCACCGTAGCGGTAGAGCGTGTTTTGCCAAGATACTACGAGATGTGGGTTCAGGTTGCCTATCGGCAGGGCAAGATCGGCGGCCAAACCGTACCGGGGAGCACTGGCGGCGTTGTCAAAGGGTGCCCAAAATCCGGCTAGCGTCAGGTCGGAGCCGAGATTGACGACTGCATCGAGGACGGTGCGGCTGGCCCGGGAGTGGGGCAGTAGGTCGCCAATCACCTGGGTGGCACCCAGGCTAACGTCGCCCAGACCTAGACGGGCCTGGAGGGTTACGTCGCTGCCCTGGCCCTGTTGCTCAATGTCTTGCAGGGTGGTGTTTTGGTCGATCGCCCAGTTAAAACTGGTGCCCAGAGTGAGATTTTGGCGATCGCCTAGGGGCAGCCGCTGGCTAACGCCTGCTGAGAGGTTGCTGTAGCGATCGTAGCTGGGGTTGATGTAGCCGATTAGCCCGGCCTGGTAGGCAAAGCCGTCGGCGGTTTGCCCCTGCACGTTGGCTCCGCCGTAGGCCTGTAGGGTGGGGCCAGCCAGGGTGCCCGCGTAGTAGCGAAAAATACTCGACTCGCCCGTGACGTTGCCCGTCAGGCTGAGGTGAGGGTGATAGCTAACCCGATCGGTCTGCACAAAGCGATCGAGGCGGTCGGCGTCTTGGGCTAGCAGGGTGAAATAGCTCTGGCTGTAGACGTTGCTCAGGTTACTGCTAGCAAAGGTTTCGCCGTTGACAACCGAGAGCGTCTGGGGTGCATTGAGACCACCATCCTCACCGCCGACCGAGAAGAGGTCCTGAGGCGAACTGACGTTGGCGAAGCGGCGGCTGACCTGGTAGCGTCGCTCGGTCACGGGTGAAAGCCCCAGCCAAACGGCGTTGAAATTGGCCCAAGGGGTGTTTTGGCTAGTTTCTGTAGCGGGACTCGTGGCCGAAGACCCCACGCCTGCCTGGTACAGAGTCAGGCTATTGGCTGGAATGCGAGTGTTGTTGGCGGCCAAGAAGAGCCCCTGGTTGAGGTTGGGATTGCTGGGTGTTTCGCTGTCGGGGACGAAGGGCTGCACCTCGGGCAGCAGCAGGGCGATCGCCGCTAGAGCCAGGTTAACAACGGGCTGATCGGCGTCTAAAACAACCGCAGGGCCACGGATGGTTCTAGCGAGGGCGGCCTGGTTGGCGTTGGCGACTACCGTCTGAAACATCTCGGTGTAGGCGATCGCAGGTGTGGTATCAAACTGTTCGTAGCGCTGGGCTGTGCCTGCGGTGGCGCGACTGTTCCCCGCCACGGTGGTGGTGTTGGGGAAGTACAGATCTAGGCCTAGGGTCTGCCCGTCGGCCCCACCCTGAAAACCGGGGGCTTGAATGGCCGCTAGGGAGGCTGGGCTAACTACATCGCCAAAGTCACTGGTCTGGTCAATCTGGGTCGGCTGTAGGGTGTCGGGGTCAATGCGATCGCGATCGGTGACCAGTCCAGGGGTAAAGGTACACACCGCGCCGCTGCCATCCATGCAGTCGGCCAATAGCGTCGTTTGAATGTGCTGCCCCAGCACCGTGACTGGGTCTTGGCGAGTAATGCTGAGCTGCCGCTGGCGCAGCACGGTCTGGCCTCGCAGCAGTCGCAGCGACTGGCGCAGAACCGTCACGTTGCCCGCCGTGGTGCTGCTCTCTAGCGTGCGATCGAAGACGGCTCGTCCCGAAAAGCTGAGGTTGGTGCTGCGATCGTCCCCCATCTGCACCGCGCTTGCTCCCCGGCCCGACAACTCGGCCTCAATCAGCTCGCCATCAACTGGGATACTGGTCACCACCGGACTGAGGGCATCTGGCGCGATCGCGGTGGGGGTGGTCAAATCGGCAGGCGCACCCCCGGCTTCGTCAACCGCCGCCAGAGCCGCCCCAGGGGCCGCAGGGGCCAGGGCCGAAGCCGCAGCGGTGGATCGCGCGAAGGTCGGCTGCGGGGATCGACTCTCAGGCCCGGCCACCGGGGCCACTGCGGCTGACGGTGGTGGCGAGAACCGGGGCTGGGTGGTTGGCTCTGGCTGAGGCGGAGCCAAATCGCTGGCCTGGGTGCTAGCTCCCGCCAGGTGATCTACCTCTGGCTCAGCAGCCAACTCTCTAGCACAGTCTGCCGGGGGGCATATGGGGGCGATCGCGGGCTCTAGCACCGTCGGGGCGACGAGCGGTTTAGCGCTGGCTTCATCCCTTGCCTGACCAGCATTGGCCAGGTCCGCCATCGATGGCGGCGGCCCCTGCGACTCCTCAGCCTCAGTCGGCACGGATAAAATACGTTCGGCAGGGCTAGGTGGGCGTTGGGAAAAGGCCGCTGTGGTGCTCTGCTCGGGGGAGATGGGAACCGGGGTGGGCGCTGCGGCCTCAGGACGGAGTGCAGGCTCCGTTTGGTTGGGAGGCTCTAGCTCGGGTACCCCCTCCCCCTCTCCGGGCAGAGCGGTGACATCACCCCAGGCGGGGGCTGACAGACCCACGACACAGACTCCCGCCTCTAGCGCCAGCACCAGCGGATTAGGGGATAACCCAGCGGACTGAGAGACCAAATTTACAGTAGTCAATCTCTTTTTCATTCAGGCAAAGTACAGGTAACGCGATCGCATCAAGAGCCCAAGCCCACCACTGGGCATGAAACTAAAATGACGGCAATATTGCCGCCAAAACCCTACAGAGATCTCAGCAAAAATCTATTGAGAAAAAATAGATATAAATCAGTTTTTAACGCATTTAAATCTTTCGAATCTCGTTGATTAAATGACAGCAAACAATCTACCCTTTAGTCTTTCAGGGTCAAAAGCCAAGATCCGTATGTTTTTGGCGGTTTACATTATCTTTATGGCTAAGAGATAATCTTTGCGGAACTTACCGATGTTTCTCAATTTATTTATGCCAAAAAATGACCCAAAGCTCTTACATTAGTCCGTAGGTGTGCAGTTGCCAGTAGTTGACTAACCTAAGCACCTGCTCAGGGGCCTATCCATTTGTGCCAATGTTTCACTCTTTAAGTAGTCGGTAGCGTGTGAATCTTGTGCAGCGCTACCAATTTGTTTTTTAGTTCTCAAAGGATCTCTTTAAAGTGTCTCGAATCAACGTTTTGAGTGTATTTGCAACCCTTGCGATCGCCGGTTTTGCTAGCCCTGTTCAGGCGCAGACCGTACCGTCCCAAATTTCCACCTCAGTTGGCTTTACCCTGGCCCCCAGCGGTACGGTGAGCAGCTTGACGTTGTCTACGGCCCTCAGTAATACCTACACCTTTAGCTCGGCTATTAGTAACAACGGCGGCGTCTACACCGAAGCCTTTGCCTCTAATACCAAGCTAGAGTTCACCAACGCCGGTATGTCCGAGGGCATTGCCGATGGCGGTGCTATCTCTTTTGGAAGGGCAGGCGGTCCGTCTACGGTTACAATCGTGGCCCCCGGGGCTACCAGCATTATCGTTCAGCCCAGCATGAGTCAGGTCTTAGCTGTTCCCCTCAACAAGTAAGCACGTCGGCTATAAACGCACAGATTGTCCTATCGCCGCCGGGTGAGCGCCATTTAACCTCACCCACCTGGCCTTAGCAAAAAG
>JBARVK010000052.1:0-2859 GCA_049646225.1 Nodosilinea sp. | reverse complement strand
CGACATCCCCGATAACCTGCGAGTGTTGTCTACCATTTTGGAATCTGAGGGCTACCGCTGCCGCAAGGCCATCAGTGGTGTGCTGGCGCTGAACGCCATTACGCTAGCTCCCCCGGATCTGATTTTGCTGGACATCACCATGCCAGTCATGGATGGGTTTGAGGTGTGCCGTCAGCTCAAAGGTAGCGAGAGCACCCGAGATATTCCGATTATCTTCCTGACCGCCCGCGACGCCGAAACCGAAAAAGAGCAGGCCTTTGGCCTGGGGGCCGCCGATTATATCGTCAAGCCGTTTATGGCCTACGAAGTCCTGCTGCGGGTCAAACACCAGCTTGCCCTGCGGCGACAGCAGCAGCAGCTCCAGCACCAAAATCAGCAGCTTCAAGCTGAAATTAAAGAACGCCAGCAGGCCGAGGCCGAACTTCGCCTGCAACGGCAGCGTTCTGAAGATCTGTTGACTAACGTGCTGCCCGTTCAAATCGCCCAGCGCCTCAAAGAGCGGGAGCAGGCGATCGCCGATCAGTTTGATGCCGTGACCATTTTGTTTGCCGACATCGTTGGCTTCAGCCCCGTGGCAGCCCAGCTTACCCCCCGCGAGCTAGTCCATCTGCTCAACCAAATGTTTTCGCGCTTTGATGAGCTGGCCGCCGTCTACAAGCTAGAAAAAATCAAGACGATCGGCGATGCCTACATGGTGGCGGCCGGGGTGCCCTCTCCCCGGCCCGATCACGCTCAGGCGATCGCCCAAATGGCCTTAGATATGCAGACCACTATCAATGACTTCCAGCGGCCCGATGGTCAGCCTTTCCAGCTGCGCATTGGCATCAACTCAGGCAGCGTTGTGGCTGGGGTGATTGGCATTCGCCGGTTTATCTATGATCTGTGGGGTGACACTGTCAATATCGCCAGCTTTATGGAAACAACCGGGGAGGCTGGCAAAATTCAAGTCTCTGAGCTGGCCTATGGTCACCTCAGAGACCACTTTATCCTCAAGCCTCGCGGTCCGGTGTGCCTTAAGAATGGCGACAGCATGACCACCTACTGGCTGATGCCCCAGGCACAGGCTACCGCCCAACCCAATCAGTTGATGACACTGGAGTACCCCCCTGGACCAGCCTTGCGCTGCGGCTAATTGCTTAGCTTTCAGCCGTGGCCCCGACTTCTACCGGCACTGGGGCCGGAGGTTGGGCAGCCTCGAGCGCCGCGTTAACCAACCCCAAAAAGAGCGGGTGCGGCGCGCTAGGCCGTGACTGAAACTCAGGGTGAAACTGGCTGGCAATAAAGAAGGGATGGCCAGGCAGCTCGATAATTTCTACCAATCGACCGTCGGGAGATGTACCGCTGACGCTGTAGCCCGACTCCACAAATAGGTTGCGGTAGGCGTTGTTAAACTCGTAGCGGTGACGGTGACGTTCGTAGATTACCTCTTTGCCGTAGAGGCGGCTAGCCAGGGTATCGGGAGCCAGCCGACAGGGGTAAAGCCCCAGGCGCATAGTGCCGCCCAAATCGACGACATCCTGCTGCTCAGGCAGCAGGCTAATGACCGGGTTGGGGGTTTCTGGCGTAAATTCTGAGCTATCTGCCCCGTCGAGATGGGCCACGTGGCGAGCCCACTCCACAACCGAGCACTGCATACCCAGGCATAGACCTAAAAAGGGAATGCCCCGCGCCCGGGCGTACTCGATCGCCTGCACCTTACCGCCAATGCCGCGAGAGCCAAAACCACCCGGCACCAAAATGCCGTTAACGCCGCTCAGGTGGGCTTCGGGACCAGTAACTTCGATATCTTCAGAGTTGATCCAGCGCACATTGAGGGCGGCTTGGTGGGCGATCGCAGCGTGGCGCAGCGCCTCCACCACCGACAGGTAGGCATCGTTGAGGCTGACATACTTGCCCAC
This sequence comes from Nodosilinea sp., assembly GCA_049646225.1. Lineage (GTDB taxonomy): Bacteria > Cyanobacteriota > Cyanobacteriia > Phormidesmidales > Phormidesmidaceae > Nodosilinea. Next base: position 961 of record JBARVK010000052.1, on the reverse strand, counting down.
AATGGCGATATCGACCGGATGGCTGGAGCTATAAAGTCCTTCTACAATCGTTTCCCACTGGCTTAGGTGGGGCTGCCGCTGGTCCAAGGCCAAGATCTTCAACGTCTGATGGGCCAGCCCTTCCTGCTCCAGCTTGAGCGGTACCTCATAAATACTGCTAGCATCCTGACAGGTGACCACCGCCTCGGCGGGCACATCGCAAAACTCAGCAATCTTTTCCTTCATCGGCTGGGGCAGCGGACACTCGCAGCGGCACACCAGAATGTCAGGCTGAATACCGATCGATCGCAGCTCTTTGACCGAATGCTGAGTGGGCTTGGTTTTCAGTTCTCCGGCTGACGCGATCCAGGGCACCAGGGTGACATGCATGTAGAGCACGTCCTGACGGCCCACATCTTTACGAAACTGGCGAATCGCTTCTAAAAACGGCAGCGACTCAATGTCACCGACAGTACCACCAATTTCGGTAATCACCACATCGGGGTTGGTGTTGCGGGCCACCCGGTGAATGCGCTCCTTGATCTCATTGGTAATATGGGGAATCACCTGCACCGTGCCCCCCTGGTAGTCGCCCCGCCGCTCTTTGTTAATAACCGCTTGGTATATAGAGCCTGTGGTCACGCTGTTGAGCCGCGACATCGCCGTATCGGTAAAGCGCTCGTAGTGGCCCAGGTCGAGGTCGGTTTCGGCCCCGTCTTCAGTAACAAACACTTCCCCGTGCTGAAACGGGCTCATGGTACCTGGGTCGACGTTGATGTAGGGGTCGAGCTTAAGGATAGAAACCGAGTAATCGCGCGATTTGAGCAATCGGCCCAGGCTAGCGGCGACAATACCCTTGCCGATGCTCGAAACCACGCCACCAGTTACAAATACAAACTTCGTCATAGCAACTCAACCCAGACCCCAGGAGCGTTAACCCGTTAATTGTGCCACAGGGGCCAGAGGATTCGTGCCGATCCCA
>JBARVK010000051.1:0-5942 GCA_049646225.1 Nodosilinea sp. | reverse complement strand
GTCTAGAGCCTGATATCGTTAACAGTACGAATTCGAATGGGTAACGATGACCTCTACTATACGAGAGCGGCGACCTGTGGTCGCCGATGATCTGAAGGTGCAGAGCCGAAGGATGCTTAGGGCGGTAGCTTAGACGACAGGATTGAGCCGCGTTGCCCATGCCTAGACGGTCTCCTTCGTCACAACCACCCAATCTCTGGCGTAGACATCCTATCCTGGCTTAACAGGTCCATGGTTCCCGGTCGAGTCGTAGCGAATTACAAAGCGTGGGTCAAACGGTCAAGGGCTTTTATCAGCAGATGGTTTTGCTCATCGGTGCCCACCGAAATTCGCAGCTTGTCGTCGAGTCGGGGTTGTTTGAAGTAACGGACTAAAATGCCCTGCTCTTTTAGGGCTAGATACAGCTGCTCTGCCTTGGGCTGTGGAGGAGTGGCCAACACAAAATTGCCGTGGGAATCGAGCACGGTGAACCCCAGATGCCGCAGTTCTTTCGTTAGCGTAGTTCGTGATGCTTTAATCTTGGCGACGCAGGCATTTTTATAGGCCTGATCGCGGATGGCGGCCGTTCCTAGGGCGATCGCGATCGCATCTACGTTATAGCTGTCTTTGACCTTAAATAGCTCGGCCAGCAGCGCCGGGTTGGCCATACCAAACCCCAGCCGCAGTCCCGCCAACCCATAGCCCTTCGACAGGGTACGCAACACTACCACGTTGTCGAACTCCTGCACCAGCGACAGCGCCGAGCCCTCGGCAAAATCAACGTAGGCCTCATCCACCACCACCAGGCCCGAAGCCTGCTGCGCCAAGTCTCGCAGATCAGCCAGCGCCACCCCATGACCCGAGGGGCTATTGGGCGACGCGATGAACGTAATCGCCCCCCGGGCCGCCACCAGTTCCTTGAGCGGAAACTGAAAGTCGTCGGGATAGGGAACCTCGACCACATTGGCGGGCTGCAGCGCCGCCAGGGTGCGGTACAGCACGTAGGTCGGCGTGGGGTAGACAATCGGTCGGGCCGCATCGTCCGCACAGGCGCGCACCAGCAGATTTAGCAGGTCGTCGCTGCCGTTGCCGACAATGATCCAGTCGGCGTGTATGCCTAGAACGTCGCTAATAGCCTGACAAAAGCGGTGGGCAAACGGGTCGGGATAGCGCCTGAGCAGTTCAGGCTCGACCTGCCGCAGCGCCTCAAACACCTGGGGCGACGGCGGGTAGGGGTTTTCGTTGGAGTTGAGCTTGATAATGCCTGAACCGGGGCGGGGTTGTTCTCCCGGCACGTAGCCAGCCATAGCATCAATATTGGGACGGACGTAACTCATGGCGGGTGGTAGATGATAGGTCGCGCTTGTGAAATGCTAGAGCACAGGAATCTATAGTTCGAGGCCGTTGAACCATGCTGACCTTTTACCATACCCCGCTGTCGATCAACTCTCGCCGGGTTTGGGTGGCGCTGCTAGAGAAGAATTTGCCCTTTGAGGCCATTGTGATGAATCTGGGAGGCGACCAGCTTAAGCCCGAATTCTTAAGCCTCAACCCCTTTCACCACATCCCAGTGCTGGTGGATGACGGCTTTACGGTGATCGAATCCTTTGCCATTTTGGACTATCTAGAGGCCAAGTACCCCACGCCCTCGCTGCTGGCCACCACCCCTGAGGATGTCGCCACGATGCGCATGGTCGAAATGGTGACGGTGAATGAGCTGGTGCCCGCCATTAATCCGTTGGTCAAGCAGATGATGGGCTTTGGTCAAGACCCGGAAGAGGCGATCGTCCAGGCCAAGCAAAAGGCCGAAGTGGTGCTCAAGTTTTACGCCAATCAGCTGGGCGATCGGCCCTTTTTCTGCGGCGATCAGCTCACCCTGGCGGATGTGGTGGCGGGCACCTTTGCCCCTTGGTTTGAGCAGCTAGGGTTGCCCATGGCCGACTACCCCACCCTCCAAACCTGGACTCATCGCCTGATGGATCGCTCTGCCTGGCAGACTACTCAGCCCACTGAAGATGACTTGGCGGCTTTCCGCGATCGCATGAAAGCGCGCATGGCCGCCCAGGGGCAGTAGCAACGTGGGCGTGAAGCACACGATACCGCCCTGGTGGGGCGTACTGGGGATTGGGACGATGGCGCTAACCCTGCGCCTCTGGCAGCTGGGCGGCCTCCGAACCCTGGTTTTTGACGAGGTTTACTACGTTCCCTTTGCCCTCGACTACCTGCAAGGCACCCCCAGCTTCGACGCCCACCCGCCCCTGGCAAAGTACCTGATTGCCCTGGGTCTTTGGCTGGGGCAGTGGCCCGCCACCTGGCTGGGCTGGCCGACGGTGGAGGTAGAAGGTACTCTAGTCAGTCCCCTCGCCTTTCGCTGGCTAAATGCGGTGGTAGGAGCCACCATCCCCTTGCTGCTGGCAGCTTTGGCCTGGGAGTTGGGGGCTATGCACCATGGTTGTGAGGGCGATCGCTTATCAACAACAGTAGAAGATCCCCCTAAATCCCCCTTAGAAAGGGGGACCTTGAATCGAGCCGTTACCCCCCTTCCCAAGGGGAGCAGGGGCGATCCTCCGGTAACGCTGCGTCAGCACCGATTCGCCCTGCTGACCGGATTACTCATGACCTTGGAAGGGCTGACACTGGTGGAGTCGCGCCTGGCGCTGATCAACATCTACGGGCTGGCGCTGGGTCTGCTGGGTCAGTGGGCCTGGATCAGAGCGGGGCGATCGCCGCATTCCCCCTGCTGGCGCTGGTTGGCGGGGATCGCGCTAGGGGCCGCCAGCAGCGTGAAGTGGAACTGGGCTGGGTTCTGGCTAGGCCTGGTGCTGTGGAAATGTGCAACGAATCTGAACATAAAGCACCTGCTTCAAACCAGGTATCCCGTAGGGGCACAGCATGCTGTGCCCCTACTCGGGCAGTTGACTAACTGGGTTGTAATTCCGCTGGTGATTTATGTTTTGTTGTGGTTTCCCCATCTGGCCTTAACGGGGGAATCTCTCGGAGAAGTTCACCGCCAGCTGTGGTCTACCCATCAGGTGATTGGCGAGACCGTCAGCCACGCCTACTGCTCGCCCTGGTACAGCTGGCCGCTGATGCTGCGCCCGGTGGCCTACTTTTTTGAACGGGGGGAAGGCACCGCCACCACGATCCACGCTATGGGCAACCCGGTGCTGTGGTGGCTGTCTACGGCGGCGGTGCTGGCGCTGACTTTAGGCTGGCTGGGGCGACGGATCTCCCCTAATACCGAATCCATCCAAATATCCCGTAGGGGCACAGCATGCTGTGCCCCTGCAACCCGCCCGGTGGTGGCATTCATTCTGCTGAACTATCTCGCCAACTGGTTGCCCTGGGTGCTGGTCAGCCGCTGTACGTTTCTCTACCACGCCATGGGAATAGTGGTCTTCAGCACCCTGGGGCTGGCCTGGCTGATGGCGCAGTGGCTAGAGAATCGGCGCGATCGCCCACTAGCTCTGCTGCTATTGGGGGCGATCGCCCTCAGCTTTTGGTTCTGGCTACCGCTGTACCTGGGTTTACCCCTGTCGCCCGCGTCGCTTCAGCAGCGCTGGCTGCTGCCCGGTTGGATTTAGCACCGAAACCGACTAAGACGGTACGGGCCTTGGCCTAGAACGACGGGTCTTTGGAGTGAACTTGATACCCTTGAAGAGTGCCGCACGCTAGATCATCCCCTCGCGATCGAAACACCCCCATGGCTACTATTCCCAAAGCTCACTCGCCTAGACTCGTTCAGCTTTACAACTGGATTTTTGACCCCCTTGATTACTTAGAATCGAACCTTCGCCAGCACGGCGATATGTTTGAGGCGCAGGCCACCTTTGCTGACTGGATTTTTCTTAGCCACCCCGACAGTCTCAAGTATGTGCTCACCCACGACGGTAAAGAACTCAGCGCGCCGGGGGAATACAACGAAATTTTGGCTCAGCTGCTGGGGCGCAATTCGCTGATGCTGCTCAGCGGTGACCAGCACCGCCAGCGGCGACAGCTAGTGATGCCCCCTTTTCACGGTGAGCGACTCAGGGTCTATGGCGACTTGATTCGCACCATTACCCGCGAGGCGATCGCTGATCTCAAGCCTGGCCAGGAGTTCAAAGCCCGCCAGCTGACCCAGAAAATTTCCATGCAGATTATTTTGCAGGCGGTGTTTGGTCTGCGCTCGGGGGAACGGGCCCAGCACCTGGGTCAGCTGCTGACCGAGCGGCTCGATGTGGCCAGCGGCCCCCTGGGCTCAGCGCTGCTCTTTTTCCCGCTGCTGCGCCAAGACTACGGCACCTGGAGCCCTGGCCACAGGCTTAAAGCGATGTCAGACCAAATCGACGCCTTAATCTTTGCCGAAATTCGCGACCGCAGGGCCAACCCCGATGGCGATCGCAGCGACATTCTCTCGCTGCTGCTGGCGGCCCGCGATGCTGAGGGGCAGGGCCTCAGCGACCAGGAACTGCGCGACGAGCTGATGACATTGCTAGTGGCAGGTCACGAAACCACCGCCACGGCGATCGCCTGGAGTCTGTACTGGGCACACAGCCGCCCCGATGTAGGGGCGCGGCTGCGATCGGAGCTGCAAACGGCCAACTCAGCCGATCCGGTTGCCCTGACCAAGCTGCCCTATCTCAACGCCGTGTGCAACGAGACCCTACGAATTTACCCCATTGCGATGCTGACCTTTCCCCGTCGAGTCGAGCAGCCCATTACCCTGCAGGGCTACGACCTCAGCCCCGACCAGGTCGTCGTCGGCTCAATTTACCTGCTGCACCGTCGCCCCGATCTCTACCCCAGCCCCGACCAGTTTCGCCCCGAGCGATTTTTAGAGCGCCAGTTTGGCCCCTTTGAATTTATGCCCTTTGGGGCGGGGGCGCGGCGCTGTGTAGGGGCAGCCCTGGCCATGTACGAAATGACGATTGTGCTGGCCACCCTGCTGCAAGACTGTGAGCTAGAGCTGGCCAGCGATGCACCCGTAGAACCCCAGCGGCGCGGTGTTACCCTCAGCATGAAAGGCGGGGTCGATATGGTGTATCAGGGCAGGCGATCGGCGACGGAGTTGGTGGAGGCTTAGGGGAGATGGGGGAGATGGGGTACATCAAGATAAACTACAGCCCGCTTGGCCCCCTAGCCCGCTTGGCTCCCTCAGCCCGCCCGGCCCCCTCAGGCACTAATCAGGGGCGTGGCCCTGGCCTGAAAGTTTGCATTCACCAGGGCGGTCACCGCCGCCTCGGGGTCTTTGACCCGAAACTGTGCCCCAAGCCGCACAAACTGGCGCTGCTGGTTAGCCCCAATTACCGCGATCACCGGCACTCGCGCATACTTGGGGTCGTCGCCTTGGTTGCTGCGAATCACATTGCGCAGGCGGTGCTGCTGCTCAATATCGCCCGCCAATCGGGGATCCAGCTCGACCATCACCATACGCACGTCTTCAATGGATTCGGCATCGTCAATGATGAACTGCACCCGGTCGTCACGGCGATCGACTTTGCCCCAGATCATCAGGCGCTTGTCGGCAACGATGTGCTGGCCAATGCGCTCAAAGGATTTGGGGAAGACTACCGCCTCCGCCTGGCCGGTGAGGTCTTCGAGCTGGACGATCGCCATGCGATCGCCCTTTTTGGTAATCACCGGCTTGACGCCGGCCAAAATCACGATCGCGCTGAGGGTGACATTGTCGGGCTGCTCGGATAGCTCTGCCAGGTTGATGGGGGCCAGCACCCGCGCCGATCGCTGCACTGACTTGAGCGGATGGTCTGAGATGTAAAAACCCAGCAGTTCTTTCTCCTGCCGCAGCTTTTCCTGGGCCTCAAAGTCGGCGACCGGGGGCGCTTTGGGCGCGGTTTCGTAGCCCGACGAGGGGGTTGACGTTGGGGTATCACCGCCGCCCAGCATCATGTCGAACAGGTTGCCCTGACCAATTTCACGGTCCTTGGCCCGGCTTTGGGCCCAGTCGATCACCAGCTCTAGAT
>JBARVK010000050.1:0-2592 GCA_049646225.1 Nodosilinea sp. | reverse complement strand
CGACCAGCAGGCCGTTTACAACACCGTGAAGCAGGCCTACCAAGAGCAGTTCAACCTGGTCTGGCTCGACCCAGCGCCGATGAACAACACCCAGGCCCTAGCGATGACCGCAGAGCGCGCCGAGGAGCTGAACATTCGCACTATTTCTGACTTTGCCGCCCAGGCCAGCACCCTGACCCTGATTGGCCCACCGGAGTTTGAAGTCCGAGAAGATGGGCTAATTGGGCTGAAAGAGGCCTACGGTGACTTTACCCTCGAGAGCTACAAGCCCGTCGATGCGGGCCTGCGCTACAAGGGCCTAGTCGATGGCGAAGCCGATGTGGCCGTCGCCTTTGGCACCGACGGCGAGATCAGTGCCTTCAACCTGGTGCTGCTCGAAGATGATCAATCGCTGTTTCCGCCCTACCAGGTGGCACCGATTGTCAGCCAGGAAGCGCTGGAGGCTAATCCCGGCATTGCCGATGCCCTCAATCAGGTGTCGCCCCTGCTCAACGATGAAGTGATGCGCCAGCTCAACTACGAGGTCAGCGGCAACCAGCGCGAGCCAGCGGAGGTGGCCCAGGACTTTTTGGTCGAGGCGGGGATTATTTCGGAGTAACCCCTTGCTTGGAGCAATCCCCAGCAGATACCCAGACATCTAGAGGAATCTCCAGAGATACCCATGGGCACCATTCAGTTTAACGACGTTTCGCTGCGGTTTGCCGGGGGGGCGCGCCTGGCGGTAAACCGGGTCACCTGCCAAGTCAACGCCGGGGAAATCGTGGTGATTCTGGGGCCGTCGGGCTGCGGCAAAACCACGCTGCTGAAGATGGTCAACCGCCTCTACGAGCCGACTGGGGGCAATATCTTTCTCGATGGTGTCAATATTCGCAAGATCAAGGCCACCAAGCTGCGGCAGCAAATTGGCTACGTGATTCAGCAGTCGGGCCTGTTTCCGCACATGACGGTGGCCGATAACGTGGCGGTGGTGCCCAAGCTGCTGGGCTGGGGCAAACCCCAGATTCAGGCCCGCATTGATGAGCTGCTAGAGCTGGTGAAGCTGCCGCCGGGGGAGTTTCGCGATCGCTACCCGGCTCAGCTTTCCGGTGGTCAGCAGCAGCGGGTGGGCATTGCTCGGGCGCTGGCGGGCAACCCCGGCATTATGCTCATGGATGAACCCTTTGGGGCGATCGATGCGATCACCCGCACCGCTCTGCAAGACGAGATTCTGCGGCTTCAGGGCCAGCTCAAAAAGACAATTCTGTTTGTTTCCCACGATGTGGAAGAGGCCCTGCGCCTGGCCGATCGCATTTTGGTTATGCGCCTGGGCGAAGTGGTGCAGTTTGACACCCCCTTTAACCTGCTGACCCGGCCCGCCGATGAGTTTGTCTACAACCTGCTGGGGGCCGACGACATGGTGCGCCAGCTGGGGCTGCTGCGAGTGGCCTCGGCGATGATGGCGCTGCCGCCCAACTACAGCAACGGCCACAACCCGACGCTTTCTCATCTCGACAGCCTGCGGGACGCTCTATCGCTGATTCTTAAAACCGGGGCTCCGGCGCTGACTGTGCTAGAAGAGGGTAACCCGGTGGGCTTGCTCACCCTCGACCACATTCGCGAGTCGGCGGTGGCGGGGCCGGGGGGGAACAGGCGATGAGCTACTTGCTGAGCCAGCCAGGGGAGGTGCTAACCCTGCTGCTGCAACACCTGCGGATGACGGGAATTTCGCTTGCTATTGCGATCGCCTTCGCTGTTCCCCTGTCGCTGTTGGCCACCCGCCTGCGCTGGCTGGCCGTTCCTCTGATGGGCGGGCTGGGCATTCTCTACACCATTCCCAGCCTGGCCCTGATTATTTTTTTGGTGCCGCTGTTTGGCCTCAATGCCACCTCGGTGATTGTGGCGATGGTACTCTACACCCAGGTGATTTTGGTGCGCAACCTGACGGTGGGCCTGGCCGGCATTAACCCCGCCGTGCTGGAGGCGGCGCGGGGCATGGGCATGAGCGTGAGCCAGCGATGGTGGCGAGTGCAGGTGCCCCTAGTGCTGCCGGTATTTTTGGCCGGGGTGCGGATTGCGGCGATTGTGGCTATTGCGATCGCCACCATTGGCGCTAAGTTCAACGCTGGCGGGCTGGGTAAGCTGCTGTTTGACGGCATTCAGACCAACCGCTACGACAAGATCGTGGCGGGCGCGATCGCTGTGGCTATGCTGGCCCTGGTGATCAACGGGCTGCTGCTGGCCCTAGAGCACTACGCCAAACCCCAAAAACGGTCCCAGAATGCTTAAATGGCCTACCCTGGGGCAAGGTCTCTAGCTCTATCTCTGAGCGCGATCAAAGCTGAAAAGGGTCAACGATCCTGTTTCCAGCCGTGCCGTTGCTAGCACTCTTAGTCCTTCCCATTAGAGACCAGTGCCCAGCTGCCGGGACTGAACGGATAGCTAGAAAGTTGCGCTAGTTTGCAGCGCCCGCCTTGCCCCACGTCAGTCTCGTGGCCGAAATTGGATAGGTGGCAAATATCCTATACCTGGAATGAGTCTTAGTCTTCCCATCGCAAGTATGCGTTTGCCTTAGAAATGATGCCGTGGCTAGTCTAAACCTGTCCGATAACGTTG
>JBARVK010000049.1:0-7859 GCA_049646225.1 Nodosilinea sp. | reverse complement strand
CCCAGTGCGGGGCCATGAAGGGATTGCTGCAAATTGGCGATCTAGAAGAAAAAATGCCTCTGGTTTACCACTGGCTGCACCACACCGAGGCCACTCGCAAGCTGGTTGAAGATCACTACAGCCACCTCGAAAAAAAAGAAAAGCTCAATTTGCTGGTGGCTCAAAACGTACTGACCCAGATCGACAATCTGCAAACCTATCCTTCGGTGCGATCGAAGTTGCATACCGGGTCACTGGCTATCCACGGCTGGATCTACGAACTGGAGACGGCTCAATTGCTAGCCTACGATGAGGAGTCACGGTCTTTTGTACCGCCCCACAGCAAAATCCATTCCGATAGGACAACTAGTAAGGCCGTCAAGCCGGGTGGACTATCCCTAGAGTTCAACGACACGGTGCATCTCGGGGCTGGTGCTCCATCGGTCGCCTTGCCCACCCTTTCTGAACCGGCGCAGCCCCACTGGCCGGGGGCCAACCGCCTCAGCCCCGAGCAGGCGGCCCGCATTTATGGGAGTGCTGGAGTTTAGCGCGATCGCCAGGCTCTGCTAGCGATCGAAGTTAGCCATTCGCCGGGCCGCCCCTACGCTTTGCTCGCTAGGGCCAAAGGTAATCTCTAGGGCCTGCTGGTCGGCAAAAGCTTGGGATGCCTCGCGGTAAACGGTGCGGGTAGTGGGCAGGGTGCGTCGCTGGCCGTTGTAGTCAAAGGTGAGCGCATATTCAACATCTCTCAGCAACGTGGGGTCGGTGCGCTGCTCGATCGGCTCGCGCTTGCGGGCCTCCAACTCGTCGGCGGTGGGGCGAGGGGGTAACGTTGGCCAGTACAGCCCGTTGTCGTCAGGCCCGGTGGCAGCCCCCTCGGGTCGCACACCGTTGCGGTTTACCAAGGCATTTGACTCAAAGGTTTCCATGTGGATGGTCTGGCGGCGATCGAAGCTGCGAGCGTATTCGGCCCGCCAGGTTTGGGTAACGGTGGCGGTGGCTTCGTAGGTGCCAGTGGTAACGGTATTGCCTGTAGCAGGGTAATTGTCACACCCAGCCAGCCCCAGCCCCAGGGCCAGGGTGCCCGCCTGAAGCCAGCGAGGCAGAGAGAATGGAGACGTCAACATAGGCATGGCAATCGCTGAAGTTATCCGAAGATGGTCTGTTGCCTATAAACGCTACCAGCGTCTTACATAGAACGGCTGTGGTAGGCGGCAGGGGGCTAAAGTGGCACAGGATGAGGGGCTAGCAGAAACGTTGCCGAGGGCGCTACTTAGGGCACACTGGCTTTATGTTTGAGGGTTATAGGATAAAAAGCTGGTCATGTTGACCTGAGGTTATCTTTTTGATGATACCCAAGGGCCTACCATAGGGCAGGCTGCCAACAGTCGTCCGATCGTCACTAAGCTTAAGAAGTCCAGCTTAAATTACGTTGTGTATCGATTTAGTGCATCTGTCTATTGTTCACCGAGCATATTGAGCAAACCTGGTGAATACTAGCTCTTGCTTTGGCATATATATGCCCGGCTGCCCCTAACCGTGCGTCCAAACTCCCTGGCCATGACCCAAACGTCGCTTTCGATTCAGCAAACCTTTGAGACCTTAGAACCCTTCAATCGATTGCCTCCTGAGGCACTGCAACAGCTGCTGCAAACAGCTCAGCCGCTGCGGTACCGGCTGGGTCAGCCCCTGCTACGGCGCGAGATGTTAACCCAGCAGGTGGTTGTGCTGCTCGAAGGGCAGGCCCGACTGCTGGGCTACGACCCGCGCAACCAGCAGCCTGTCACCCTAAGGCGCTTTGAACGGGGCGAAATGCTGGGGGTGATTAGCCTGATTCGCGGTGTGCCCTGCGAAACAGTGATTGCCTCGACTGAAGTATTGGCCCTTACTCTGCCGTCATACAGGTTCTTGGGTCTGCTAGATGAGTGCCCAGAATTTGGCGGGGCCGTGCGCGATCGCGTCTATGCGATCGAGGCCTTTGACCTGGTGGCCGAGCATGCCAAAGCCAATGCCCTCGACTTTGGCGATCTCAAGGCCAAGGCCCAAACCGTCTGTGCCGAATCTGCGATTGTCACCCTGCCCAGCGGCCCCAATGACCTGAGCCAGCTCGATGCCGCTCTCACCTGGGTGCTCAGCGGCGGTACGGTGCTGAATATTCCGGTTGGCTCTACCCTGGGGCGCGATCGCACCGTCGAAGTGCTCAGCCCCCAGGGAGCGCGGGTGCTGGGCATGACCCAGGCCGTGCTGGCCGAAACGCTGCCTGCACCGGTTTCAGAACCTGAGGCTGTAGCGGTGCCCGTAGAGGTACTCGATGTCAACAACGTTCCCTACGCCACTGAGGCCAATCTGGCCCCGCGCGGGCAGGATGCCTCAGCGGCAGACAAATCCCCCAGCCGCAACTACCCCTTCGCACGGGGGCGGGGCGAGGTCGATGGTGCGCTGGCCTGCTTCGACATGCTCAGCCAGCACTTCTCCATGCCCTTTCGTAAAGATGTGATTCGCCGCATTCTAGATAACCAGCACGAGCGCATGGGTCAGCTGTCGCTGCCAATTTGCGGCTCGGTGAGTGAGATGATGGGCCTCAAAACCCAGCTGGTGCGCGTGCCCGTAGGCGCCTTTGGGCGGCTCCATACCCCCTGTCTGATTCGCTGGCAGGAGAGCTTTGCGGTGGTCTATGAGACCACTGATAAAGCCTATATCCTGGGTGATCCGGAGGTAGGCATCATTCGCCGCAGCCCTGAGAGCTTTGCCGAGGTCTGGGATGCTGGCGATGGCACTGGGGGGGAAGTGCTGCTGCTCGAACCCACCCGCGAAACCCCCCAGCAAAAATTTGGCCTGCAGTGGTTTTGGCCCTCTATCAAACAGTACCGCTGGGTACTGATCGAGGTCTTCATAGCTTCGTTCTTCGTGCAGCTGTTTGGCCTGGCTAACCCGCTGATGGTGCAGCTAATCATCGATCGCGTGATTGTGCAAAACAGCGTCGATACGCTTCAGGTGCTGGGGGTATTCCTGGTGGTGGTGGCTATTTTTGAGGCCGTGCTTACCAGTCTGCGCACCTACCTCTTTGTCGATACCACCAACCGCATCGATATGGCTCTGGGGTCAGAGATTATCGACCACCTGTTTCGGCTACCCCTGCGCTACTTTGACAAGCGCCCGGTAGGCGAACTCTCCAGCCGCATCAACGAGCTTGAGAATATTCGCTCCTTTCTCACCGGCACGGCTCTGACGGTGGTGCTCGATGCCGTGTTCTCGGTGTTGTACATCGTGGTCATGTTCATCTATAGCTGGCTGCTCACCCTGGTGGCACTGGCGACGATTCCGCTATTTGTGCTGGTGACGGTGCTGGCGGCCCCCGTGGTGCGCAAGCAGCTCCGGGTGAAAGCCGAGCGCAACGCCTCGACTCAGTCGCTCCTGGTTGAGTCATTGTCGGGCATTCAGACCGTTAAGGCTCAGAATATTGAGTTGCGCACTCGCTGGAAGTGGCAGGAGCGCTACGCCGAGTACGTCAGCGCGGGGTTCAATACCGTGCTCACCTCCACTACCGCCAACAGTGCCAGCAACTTTCTCAACAAGCTTTCGGCCCTGCTGGTGCTGTGGGTGGGGGCCTACCTGGTGCTGCAGGGCGAGCTGACCCTGGGCCAGCTGATCGCCTTCCGGATTATCTCAGGCTACGTGACTGCGCCGATTTTGCGTCTGGCTCAGCTGTGGCAAAACTTTCAGGAAACGGCCCTGTCGCTGGAGCGGCTGTCGGACATCATCGATCACCCACAGGAAACGGAAGCCGACGAAGCTAATCAAATTCCCATGCCCGAGATCACTGGGCAGGTCACCTTCGAGAATGTGGCCTTTCGCTTTGCCCCCTCGGGACCATTACAGCTGGCTAATGTCAGTCTGGAGTTCCCCGCCGGTATTTTCATTGGCGTAGTGGGTCAGAGCGGCTCGGGTAAAAGCACCCTGATGAAAATGCTGCCCCGTCTCTATGAGCTAGAGTCGGGCCGCATTTTGATTGACCACTACGACATCAGTAAGGTGGAGCTGCACTCGCTGCGGCGCCAGATCGGCATCGTACCGCAGGATAGCCTGCTGTTTGACGGCACGATTCAGGAGAATATTTCGCTCACCAACCCGGATGCCGAGGCTAGCGTCATTATTGAGGCGGCTAAAACCGCCTGCTGCCACGATTTCATCATGGATTTGCCCCTGGGCTACAACACCCGCGTCGGTGAGCGAGGGTCCACGCTCTCAGGGGGACAGCGGCAGCGCATTGCGATCGCCCGCACCATTCTGCAAAACCCGCGCCTGCTGATTTTGGACGAAGCCACCAGCGCCCTCGATTACGACACCGAGCACCAGGTTTCGGTCAACCTCAAGGCCTGGGCCAAGGGCCGCACGGTATTTTTTATTACTCACCGGCTCAACACCATCCAGCAGGCCGACCAGATTCTGGTGATGGACCAGGGCTCGGCAGTGGAACTGGGTACCCATGCCGAGCTGATGGACCTACAGGGGCGCTATTTCACCCTCTACCAGCAGCAGCTCAGCGGTGTTTAGGGAGGCGTGAAATGCCCGATACCCAGGCTACCGTAGGGTGCATTAGCGCCAGCAATGCACCATTTTCCCTCATCCACCCATCCATCCTTCACTCCCCCCAAAGCCATGGTTCGCATCAACAGCCTTCCCCCCAACAGAACCCCCAACCCTGATCAAAACGGCGATGCCGTGCTTGCCAACCAGCCGTCGCGGCAAAAGGTCCAGTTTGACAAGCCGGTGATTCTCCGCCAGTCGCCTCGCTGGTCACGGGCCGTGGTGTGGACCCTGGTGGGCGTCACGACCTTTACCCTGGGCTGGGCCTGCTTAGCCAAGTTTGAGGAGGCGATTCCGGCCCAGGGCAAGCTAGAGCCAAAGGGCATGGTTCAGCCAGTGCAGGCTCCGGTAGGCGGTGTGGTGGATGAGGTGCTGGTGGTTGAGGGGCAAATGGTGGAGTCAGGCGATCCGCTGCTGCGGTTTGACCCCGAAACCACCCAGGCTCAGCTGGAGTCTTTGGGGGCAATTCGCACCAAACTGCAGGAGGAAAACGCCTACTACAAGGCGCAGCTAGCAGACAACATCAATACCGACGCACCGGTCGATATCGCGCCGGGGCTGGTGCAGCTAACCAGCAACCGCGCCGCCCTGGTGGCCGAAAACGCCCTCTATCGCGCCCAGCTGGCGGGTGATGCCACCGGAGAAAGCCTGCCTCCGGCCCAGCGCGATCGCCTGCGGGCCGCTACCGCCGAACTCAACTCGCGCCTGAGTATCGCCAATTTAGAGGTTGACCAGCTGCGCCGTCAGCTCACCCAGACCCAGGCCCAGCTGGCCAATGCCCGCGATGCCCTGCGGGTCAACCAAAATATTCTCGATCGCATCAAACCACTGTACGAGGCGGGCGGCATTGGCGAGATCCAGTACCTGCAGCAGGAGCAGGAGGTCAACAACCGCCAGACCGAGGTCAATCGCCTGGTCGAAGAAGCGCAGCGGCTGGAACTGGCGATCGCCCAGGCCCAGGAGCAGTTTCGCAATACCTCGATCGCCTCCCAAGACGAGCTGCAGCAGCGCATTGCGGCCAACGACAACCAAATTGCCACCATCGACAGCCAGCTGACTAAAACCATTCTCGAAAACGACAAGCAGCTGCAGGAGCTAGACAGCCAAATTGCTCAGCTGCAGCAAACCCTAACCTATCAAGAGCTGCGCGCTCCGGTTAGCGGCACGGTATTTAATCTCAAGGCCAACCAGGCGGGCTACGTGGCCAACTCCACCGAGCCCATTCTCGAAATCGTGCCCAGCGATGCCCTGGTGGCGCGGGTGTTTATTACCAACCGCGACATTGGCTTTGTCCGCGAGGGCATGGAGGTAGATGTGCGGATTGACTCGTTCCCGTACAGCGAGTTTGGTGATGTGAAGGGTACTTTGACCCAGATTGGTACTGACGCCCTGCCCCCCGACCAGATCAATCCGAACTTCCGTTTCCCCGCCGAGATTACTCTTGGCGATCAGGTGATTGCCATTGACGGCAAGCCGGTGCAGCTGCAGTCGGGGATGTCGCTGAGCGCCAATATCAAAACTCGGCCCCGGCGGGTGATCACCATCTTCTCTGATTTGTTTGTGCGCAAAATCGACACAATCAAAACCGGCGGGTAGGGCCAAGAGTCTATACTTGTCGTCGTCTCCGCCAGGAGTGGCGGGGACGACAGCGTTCTGCACGTAGAATTCATAGGGACATTGCAGTGCGATGCTCCTGGCAGGTCTCGGTTTCAAACTAGGGTTTGTTGGCATTAGCGAGGTAGAGGACAGCGGTGCAAGCCTCTGCTGGATAGTCCTTAGGTCGGATTCATAGAAAAAGAGCACTAAGTCCTTCGAATTTGATAGAATGGCGTCTATGTAAATGCTCCGTTGCTCTCGGGGAGGTCACTCGTTGATTCACGCCACGCTGCACCAGCTCAAGGTTTTTGAAGCGACTGCCCGCCACGGCAGCTTTACCCGTGCCGCCGAAGAACTCTATTTAACCCAGCCAACGGTGTCAATTCAGGTTAAACAGCTCACCAAAGCCGTTGGCCTGCCATTGTTTGAGCAAATTGGCAAGCGCCTCTACCTGACCCAGGCGGGGCAAAAACTGCTGGAAACCTGTCAAGAAATCTTCGACGGTCTCGACCAGTTTGAGATGGCGGTGTCTGACCTCAAAGGCCTCAAGCAGGGGCAGCTGCGCCTGGCGGTGATTACCACGGCCAAATACTTCGTGCCCCGGCTGCTGGGGCCGTTTTGCCAGCGCTTCCCTGGCATTGACATTTCGCTGAAGGTGACCAACCACCAGCAAATTCAAGAGCGCATGGCCAGCAACGACGATGATCTCTACATCATCAGTACGCCCCCCGAGCAGCCCGATTTAAAGATTTACCCTTTTCTGGAAAATCCCCTGGTGGTGCTTGGCCCTCAAGATCACCCCCTGGTCGGCAAGCCGCGATCGCCCATCAGTGTCCTCAACGGCGAACAGTTCATTATGCGCGAGCCTGGGTCGGGTACCCGCCACGCTGTGCAAAAGCTGTTTACCGAGCACAATATTGACGTCAGGGTGCGCCTGGAGCTGGGCAGCAACGAGGCCATCAAGCAGGCGATCGCCGGTGGTCTGGGAATATCGGTCCTGTCGTTGCACACCATTATTTCTGAAGGCACGACGGGTGAATTCGCTATTCTCGATGTCGATCACTTTCCTATCGATCGCCACTGGTATGTGGCGCATCTGGCGGGCAAGCAGCTCTCGGTTGTCTCCCAGGCCTTTTTGAACTACCTGCTGGAAGAAAGCCACACCCTGGTCGAGAATTTGCTGCCGGGGATTAACCGAGCTCCCTCAGCGATCGCCTCTGGCACTAAAGCCAAAGGTGACGAGGTGTTGAGCAAGGTTTAGCGGCCAGAGAGATGGCTCTGCGACTGGGATAGCCTGCGATTGAGTGGGTTCAATTCCGCCTCGGCGCTATTGAAATATCACCGCTTGATTTAAGTGGTTATGTTGCCAATAACAAAAGGCTGATTTGAACCGTCAGTTGGGCCAGCCAAGGGGCGCTTTGGCTCAGGTTAAGCGTACAGCTACGGTATAGGACGGGCGCTGCGCAGGGTCGCGCAGGGTTTTGACCAGGCGAAAATCGCGGTCAATATAGAGATGGTCGAGCTGGGGCCTGGCTTTAGCGATTTGCTGATATTGCTTGGCGCTGACGCGATGATGCCCTCGATTAGCCATAGCTGATGGTGCTTGAGGATCTGAATTTTTTTGATAGTCACCTAGGGTTTGATTAAACCAAGTTTGCGCCGCTTCAGCACCGAAAGAGCGCGAGCCAAAGCGCAGC
>JBARVK010000048.1:0-3624 GCA_049646225.1 Nodosilinea sp. | reverse complement strand
GTCTAGAGCTTCGCGAATTCGCCGTTCTGCTTCTGCCAATGGGTTTGGCCATTCCCCCTCTGGCACGATCGCATCCACCTCCACCCCCAATACCCCAGCGATCGCCCTCACACTCTCCCAACTCACCCGCTTTCCCCGCTCTGGGTGAAACAACCGGCTCACCGTGTCGGCACTCACCCCCGCCCGCTCCGCAATGGCCGCAAACGTCCACCCCCGCTCCGCCTTCGCGGCCTGTAGCAGCTCTAACCCCTCCGAGCTAACGAGAAAACCGCGCGATTGAGACGACATAGGCGTTGGCGACAAAGAGAGCTTTGTTCAAGGGTATCCGGCGATTCCAGAAACCGGGTTGCTTCTTTGGCTTGTCATAACCCTTCGCCCCCGGCACAGAAACCCGGTTTCTCCTCAGGCATCTATTCTCAAGCGGCTGTGTGGAGCGATAATGACATCAACGATAAGCAAGCCATAATGACAGAAGGCTTTAAACTCACTGAACACGCCCGCTATCAAATGGAGGATCGTGCCATTCAGTCAGAATGGGTAGAGTCAACGCTATCTGCGCCCCAGCGGCAGTTGCCCTTAGCCGATAGCCATGGCAACACTCACTATCTCAAGCAAATTGCCGATTTTGGCCACCGATGGCTGCGCGTCGTTGTCGACCCAACCGTTGATCCAAAGCGAATCGTGACCGTCTTTTTTGACCGGAGAGTGAAATGAAGTTAGTGGTTCACAAAGAAGACGATGCTCTATATCTGCGCTTAGACGATACTGCGATCGTTGAGTCAGAAGAGGTGAGCGACGGCATCATTCTCGACTACAACGCTGAGGGCAAAGTCGTGGGGGTTGAAGTGCTGTACGTCAGCCAGCGCAGCCCAACATCTTGGCAACAAATTCTTTTAGAAACCACCCCTAGCTAGGGAAGGTGTAGGTTGCTAACGCTTGGTCAGAGAGCCCCGTTACCTTGAGCTAATCGTCCTTACACTCTCCCCACTCACCCGATTCCCCCGCGACCGGTGAAACAACCGGCTCACCGTGTCGGCACTCACCCCCGCCCGCTCGGCGATCGCCTCAAAAGTCGACCCCCGCTCCGCCTTCACCGCCTGTAGCCGCGACCGCCCTTCCGGGCTAGCGAGAAAACCGCGCGGTGAAGACGACATAGGCGTTGGCGACAAAGAGAGCTTTGTTCAAGGGTATCCGGCGACTTTAGATTTTGGGTAGGATGCGGTAGGAGCGCCCTATGATCGCCGTTATGATTGAGACACAACTTATCCGGCAGAGCTATTTGCCATGACCGCAACGCCAGAACCCAGAGACTTTCAAAGCGAAGTACTTGAGCGCCTGGAACGTCTAGAGCAGCGGCTAGATGCCAGCGTCGATCGCCTGGAGCAAAAGCTCGACACCGATATCCAGCGGCTGGATGAGCGCACCGACAAGTGGGAAGAGCGGTTCTTGCAGCTGTCAAAAGACAACCTGGCGATCTCGCGCACCGTCATCATTGCTGCCGCCACAGTGGTTATTTTTGGTAGCTTGCTGGATAAAGCCGAGATTTTGGTGGAAGGCGCAACAAGGCTTTTCGGGAATTAGTGCTCAGTGGCGGAAGTTTAGTAAGTATTTCTGAACGCAGGGGAGCTAGGGAGCTAGGGAGCCAAGCGCGCCAAAACGGTGGGTATGTTTTGGCCTTGGAGTACTGTCGATCGCGAACCGGGAGAGGTAGATATAGCTCACTCTCCCTGTTCCCCCAATGCAACAACTTTGGCCCTCCCTAGGGATTCTTTCGCCAGCTAGAGGACGGCTTGGGCACGAAACGTTAGGCTAGAACCCATAAAATGTAAAGAAAAATAAAGGAGACCCCATGGGACTGGGCTTACTCGTCAATGGGCAGTGGCAGCAAAAGCGCGACCAGGAAGATGAGCAGGGGCGCTTTGTGCGGCCTGAAACCGACTTTCACCACTGGACCAAGGCCGACGGCAGCAGCGACTTTAAGCCAGAGGCCGGTCGCTACCACCTGTACGTCTCGTTGGCCTGCCCCTGGGCCAACCGCACGCTGATCATGCGCGAACTGAAGGGGCTCACCGAGGCGATTTCTCTATCCATCGTGGATCCCTACATGGGCGACGAGGGCTGGTTCTTTAGTGACTACCCTGGCACAATCCCCGATACGGTAAATGGAGCGAAGTATATGCGCGACATTTATACCAAGGCCAAGCCCGATATTTCGGGTCGGGTGACGGTACCCGTGTTGTGGGATAAACAGACGGGCACCATCGTCAACAACGAGTCGAGCGAAATTATTCGCATGCTCGACACCGAGTGGAACGACATTGCCACCACCGATGTTGACCTCTACCCCGAAAAGCTGCGGGCCAGCATAGACGACGCCATCGACGCCATCTATCAACCGATTAACAATGGCGTGTACCGGGCCGGGTTTGCCACCAAGCAGGGCGCTTACGAGGAAGCGGTGACCAACCTGTTCGACGCCCTCGATCATTGGGAAGAGGTGCTGGGCAAGCAGCGCTACCTGTGCGGCGATCGCCTCACCGAAGCCGACATTTGCATGTTCACGACTCTCTTTCGCTTTGATGCGGTTTACTACGTGCACTTCAAGTGCAACCTGCGCCGCATTGTTGACTATCCAAACCTGTGGGGCTATCTGCGCGATCTGTACCAACAGCCCGCCTTCAAAACCACCTGCAATCTAGACCACATCAAGCGCCACTACTACATGAGCCACCCCGGCGTGAACCCGCACCAGATTGTGCCCAAGGGGCCAGTGATTGACTTCGACGAACCGAGCGATCGCGCCCAGCGTTTTACTCTCACCGCTGGCAGCGCCCGCTAGCTTAGACTCTCCCCAACTCCCTAGGCTTTGCTCAACCTCTGGAGACAGTTGTGTGATGATGCTTTGGTATTGCATGGAGCGATCGCACTCAGGTTGGTGCAGGAAAGCGATCGCCCCCGAGCAAACCCAGCGTCACCGTTAGTCGCTTGGAGGTGCTAGCAGTAGCGTACAATCGACCAGCGCTCCACTACTGAGACTGAGATTGACATCTTACGAGTTACTTGTTTTGAGCACCAACCTGCCCAAATTCCCATTTTATATATTCGACTTCCTCAAGCAAATCACCTGTGTGGATCCAAGTTACAAATCCAGAATAAATGCATCTAAATTGAGGACTGTAAACGTAAACATGATGCACGTTAGCAAAATTTTTAATCAGCCTAAGCCGTCCGCTATTGTCACGAAAGTCAAATGACTCGATGACATCTTCATTTGAATGAAGCTTTACACCAGGACGAGACATCCCAGGAACCTTCCTAAGCAAAGCGATCACTTTTTCAGACGATTTAATTTGACTAATAATTTGGTTGGATACAGATTGTGCAACCTCAAATAGTTTCCAGTAACTATTATGGGCATCAACTGTACTTGCAATGAGGGCAACCTCCTGCTGGCCAATCTTACGTGCTGCTGTTTCTATCAGATTGGCATCTTTTCCTACAAATTGGTCACGAAAGATGAGTTGGCTATCATCGTCTATACTTAAGCTTGCACCTAAGGGATATGCAATGACGTCAGAAGCATGTATGATATTTAGCCAGCTAATTTCCCTCGAAGTATAGCCT
>JBARVK010000047.1:0-1554 GCA_049646225.1 Nodosilinea sp. | reverse complement strand
TAGGAGGTGTCTCTAATGATTACGGTTCGTCCTGGACGCGATCGCGGGGCCGCTAATTTTGGCTGGCTCGATTCTCGCCACACCTTTTCCTTCGGCCAATACTATGACCCTCATCACATGGGCTTTGCCAGCCTGCGGGTGATCAACGAAGACAAGGTCACTCCGAGCGCTGGCTTTGGCACCCACGGCCACCGCGACATGGAGATCATTACCTACGTCCTTGACGGGGCGCTAGAGCACAAAGACAGCCTGGGCACCGGCTCGGTGATTCGCCCTGGGGATGTGCAGCGGATGTCGGCGGGTACAGGCATTCGCCACAGCGAATTTAATGCCTCCGATACCAGCCCGGTGCACTTCTTGCAGATTTGGATTTTGCCTGAGACCGAGGGCATCGACCCCGGCTACGAGCAAATCTCAATCGCGCCGGAGGCTAAGCAGGGTCAGCTGCGCCTGGTGGGTTCTCGCGAGGGGCGCGACGGGGCTGTCACCATTCATCAAGATGTCAACCTGTATGCGACCACCCTGGCCGCAGGCGACAGGGTGAACCACAGTCTCGCTCCTGGTCGGGTGGCCTGGGTACAGGTGGTTCGGGGGGCCGTCACCCTCAGCGACTCTGACCTGACCGCTGGCGACGGTGCCGCCGTCAGCGACCTCGATACCCTAGCCCTGGCGGGGGTTGCCGATGAGGCTGAGGTGCTGCTGTTTGATATGGCCGCTTAAACAAAGCTTGCGGAGGTCGGTAGTCCTGCCTCCGCAGATGACCGCACGATTTATCACCTAATAACGGAGAAGACCGATGGCTGAACCTGTGATTGCCGATACCAAGCCTGTGGTAATGGAGCTAGAGGCAGGAGACTATTTTTGGTGCACCTGCGGCCAGTCTAGCAACCAGCCTTTCTGCAATGGTGCGCACCAGGGCACCGAGT
Organism: Nodosilinea sp.; assembly: GCA_049646225.1. GTDB lineage: Bacteria > Cyanobacteriota > Cyanobacteriia > Phormidesmidales > Phormidesmidaceae > Nodosilinea. The sequence continues at coordinate 628 of JBARVK010000047.1, read as the reverse complement.
TTACCCCGATGAAATTTACCCTAGAGGAAAAACAGCAGGTAGCGCTGTGTGCCTGTAAATATACGAATAATTCGCCTTTCTGTGACGGTAGCCATGCCAAGCTCTAGGACAATACCGGAGATCGGCTCAGAGCCTCATGGCTAGGCAATCACTAAACGTTAGGAAATAGAAGTGCGCGATCTTCTGACTTCTATTTCCTGGCGTCTAAAGCTAAATCTACTTAGAACAGCCCCAGGTCAATAATTTTGCCGCAGTCGATCTCGAGTCCGCCCGCTGAGACGCTCGGAGACGAGGTCGCGATCGCGGTTCGTAAGGCTACTGATGCGCTGCTGGGCCTGATGGAGCCGCTGATTATCCGCCAATCGGTTGATCAGATCGGCTTCATAGGATCGCTGGCGGGGACTAAGGCGAGACTTTCCCATAGGTAGCTGCTCTAGCAGAAATCGACAAACGGATCTGCTCCTAGTCTAAATTCAAACTAGGTTTCTGGGAAATTAGTGGCGCTTTGCAACGGAATTGTTACCTGGGCGGCGTAGTCAGGCGGGGGCCACTGATACCCAATCCTGTCTGTATCCCCCCGGTCTGTAGGGGCATTGCACTGCAATGCTCCCTACGAGGTATCGGTTTC
>JBARVK010000046.1:0-9871 GCA_049646225.1 Nodosilinea sp. | reverse complement strand
AGCTGATCCATCATACCGAAGTCGATGTAGGCCATCCGGCCATCGGCAAGGGCAAACAGGTTGCCAGGGTGGGGATCGGCGTGGAAGAAACCAAACTCTAGCAGCTGTCGCAGCCCGGCGGTAACGCCGATCTCGATCAGATGGTCAGGGTCAAGATGGTCGCGCTGCAGCGCCGCCATATCGGTGAGCTTGCAGCCGTCAATCCACTCCAGAGTGAGCACCCGTCGGCTACAGTAGGGCCAGTAAATCAGAGGCACCTTGATGGTGCTGTCGTCTTTGAAGTTAGCGGCAAATCGCTCGGCGTTGTGGCCTTCGTTTAGGTAATCAATTTCCTCAAATAGTTTGGTGCCAAACTCATCCACAATGAGGGTCAGGTCGTGCCCCAAATTGAGGGGCAAAAAAACGCCTAGCCAGCCCGCCGCCCAGCGCATCAGGTAAAGGTCGCGGCACAGCACCGGGCGCAGGTTTGGCCGCTGTACCTTAACCGCCACCTCTTCGCCCGAAAATAGGCGACCTCGATAGACCTGCCCCAAACTAGCCGCTGCTATCGGCAAAGGCGACAGGGTACTAAAAAGCTCTTTAGGGCTATAGTCTAGCTCCGCCTCAATAATGGCCATTGCCTCGTTGGTGGGAAATGGGGGGAGCTGATCCTGGAGCTTAGTCAGCTCATCGAGAAAATCGGGTCGGACCAGGTCGGGCCGGGTCGAGAGAGCCTGGCCCACTTTGATAAAGGTAGGTCCCAGATTAGTTAGCACCTGGCGCAGCTGGGCCGCCCGGCGGGGACGATTTTGGGCCTCCTGCCCCAGCCACCGATCCAACTGTAGACCAAAGACAAAGGTACCTAGCCACCACAAGATTTGTAACACTCGCCAGCCCAGGCTGCCTAACCGCCAGCGGTAATAGCGGGCGATCGCCGCTGCGTCATAGGTACCCAATAAAGCTGGATCTATCGCTGCCACTGCGCCACTTGCCCCTTATGTCACGGTTAAATCACTGTGCGGTGCTGCCCCAATTGATGGGGTGATCGCGAACTCGTAGCTGCCAGCCGTAAACCTCAGCCACAGGCCAGGAAGCGTGACGGCAAGCAGCGATCGCAAACCCCTACAGTTAAGTTAATCTGCCTTAAATATAGTATAGAAAACTACAAACAATCCTGACGAGGCTGGGCTAAGTTTTTGGCTGAACGATTCTGGCTGGCCCCTGTTTCAAGCCTGCGGTTAGCAATATTGAGCCGCCTTGAGTCCCACCTGAGCTAAGCAGGCCTTCAGTGTCTGCACAACCTGAATTTGAGCCGCTTCCGCTAGTTCTGGAAACATCGGCAGCGACAGGACTTGATGAGCAACGGCCTCGGTCTGGGGCAGATCGCCGGGTTGGTAGCCCAAATGGCTGTAGACCGGCTGCAGGTGCAGCGGCAGGGGATAGTAGACCATGCAAATCACCCCGGCTTCCCGCATCAGCTGCTGCACCTGATTGCGCTCCTCGCCCCTGGCGGTAGCCTGGGGCAAGCGCAGCGTGTACTGGTTCCAGACCGATCGCCCGAAGGTCACGGGCAGCGGCTGCACGACCTCCGGGACCGGCTCTAGGAGGGTATGGTAGCGATCGGCAATCTGCTCTCGCTGCTGGTTCCAGGCATCGAGATGGCGAAGTTTAATGTCCAAAATAGCGGCCTGAACCGAATCCAGGCGGCTATTTACGCCGATCGCCTCGTGGTGATATTTCACGCGGCTGCCGTGCTCCCGCAGCATTCGGGCCGTGGCGGCAAAGGTTTCGTCGTTGGTAGTCAGGGCACCCCCATCTCCGCAGCCGCCCAGGTTTTTAGTCGGAAAAAAGCTAAAACAGCCGATATGGCCAATGCTACCGACCTGCTGCCCCATCCACTCGGCTCCAGTGGCCTGGGCGCAGTCCTCGATGACAAGTAGGTCGTAGCGGGCGGCTAGATCCATCACCGGCCCCATATCGACAGGGCGACCAAACAGGTGTACCGGCATAATGGCTCGGGTGCGATCGCCAATAGCCGCCTCAATTTTGGTGACATCCAGGTTAAACGTGCTGGGGTCAATGTCGACAAACACAGGCGTTGCCCCGACCGCGCTAATCGCCTCCGCCGTCGCGATAAAAGTAAAAGGCGAGGTAATTACTTCATCGCCAGAGCCAATATTGGCAGCGCGCAGCGCCAGATATAGAGCATCGGTGCCAGAATTACACACGATGCACTGCTCTGAACCAACATAGTTGCCAAACGCCTGGGCAAAGGTTTCAACGATGGGCCCATTGATGTATTGTCCAGAGGCCAACACCTCAGCCACAGCAGCATTGACATCGGATTGAATTGTTCGAAACTGCTCCGTAAGATCAATAGGAGGAATTACACTCACTCGCTCACACTCACCTAGTGGATAGGCCTAGTTTACCCTACCCCAAGACTGCATCGGGGGCCGCGATCGCCTCCTGCAGCCGTCGTCGGCCCAATTCCTCCCTACCATGGCCTTGCTGGCCCAGGAGATTTTCTTGACTGATTTGCCCCAGGGTTCCTCTACCTCAGTACCTTCTCAAGCATTACCTCCGCCAAAATTTTTCGCCCAGACTGACCATCCCCGCTGGATGCGACGCTGTATAGAACTGGCTAGTCTTGCAGCCGGTCAAACAGCGCCAAACCCCATGGTTGGCTGCGTCATCTTAAAAGAAGGCATCGTGGTAGGCGAAGGATTTCACCCAGGCGCTGGTCAACCCCACGCCGAGGTGTTCGCCTTAGATCAGGCGCAGGACAAGGCTAAAGGAGCCACTCTCTACGTCAACTTAGAGCCCTGCAACCACACCGGGCGCACCCCCCCCTGTACGGAAGCCATTGTTCGATCGGGTATACGTCAAGTCGTGGTGGGTATGGTTGATCCTGACCCTAGAGTGTCGGGGACGGGCATTCAGCGCCTACGCCAGGCCGACCTTGAGGTTGAGGTTGGGGTCGAGGAAGCCGCCTGTCAGCGCCTGAATGAAGCCTTTGTGCAGCGGGTAACCTACCACCGTCCCCTAGGGCTGTTGAAATACGCCATGACCCTAGACGGCAAAATTGCCTCGACCAGCGGCCATAGCGCCTGGGTAACAGGACCACTAGCTCGGGCCGCTGTTCACCGGCTGCGAGCTACCTGCGATGCCGTGGTCGTAGGCGGTAATACCGTCCGTCGCGACAATCCCCAGCTAACCAGCCACGGCCACAGTTCTCATAATCCACTGCGGGTAGTTATGAGTCGTCGCCTCGATCTTCCCGTCCAGGCCAACCTGTGGCACACCGAAGCAGCTCCAACCGTAGTGTTTACCACCACTGACGCTGACCCAGCGCAGCAGCAGATCCTGAGGAGCCAAGGGGTAGAGGTGGTAGCCCTGCCGCTGCTGACGCCCGGCTTAGTTACTGAACACCTCTACCAGCGAGGCTGTGCCGCTGTGCTGTGGGAGTGTGGAGGCCGTCTAGCCGCTGAGGCCATTAAAGATGGCGTGATCGATAAGCTGTGGGCCTTTGTTGCCCCCAAGCTGGTCGGCGGAGAGGCCGCCCCAGGCCCAGTTGGCGATTTGGGCATTGAGCACATGGGCCAAGCCCTTGCCCTAGAACGCACGACCTGGAGCACCCTGGGCGATGATCTGCTGCTGGAGGCTTACCTCCGATTCCCTGGCCTTAACCGAGCGGCTGTTTGATCAGCTACCCTGTCCTCTTTTCTGGTATCCACGCCTCTGATATCCACGTCGCTGCGATGGAGTTTTAGGGGTGAGCTTAGGACGCTAAGGGTAAATGCGTACTAATCGGGGAATATCGTAGATTAGCTCACGGTTACGCATGAACGCATCTAGCGCCAGTCGCAAATCGTCTTTGCCCCGAAAAGACTCAATCCGCTGATCAACTTCACCCTGGTCAAACAGCAGCAGGGTGGGCAGGTTGGAAAGACGGTAGGTATTGGCCAGCCGCAGATTTTCATCGGCGTTGATATCGACCAGTCGCACATGGCCGTTCCATTCGGCCTGAAAGCCTTGTAGAACCGGCGTGATCATTTTACAGAGCCCGCACCAAGGAGCCCAAAAATGAACCAGCACAGGCAGTTCAGACTCAAGTACAGCTGCTCTAAACGTGGCTTCGTCAACAGACATTGACATCAACTATATAAAAAAGAGCTTGACTAATCGTCCGGGTCGCTCCTCAGAGGAACCCGCAGAGAACGTTGAGGGTTAAAGGGGTTGAAAAAATGGTCGAGGCTACTATTGGGATCATTGTAGACCAGTTGAGAATGGAAGTTAATAGGCAGGATCAAGGATTGTGCCAAAGTCCTAACACGCCCCCCGTGGGGCCGATAGGCAGCGATAGCCCATTTTGTAGAGTCTGATACCGCCAACTACCGGATCCGCCGGACTGGCGATCGCTCTTTTAGTCTTAGCAATCCAGAGGTTGGTGCTGTTGGAGTAGGTCTAGAGCACCGGCAGCAGACAACGGTTTGGCAAAGAAGTAGCCCTGGCCGTAGTTGCATCCCTCCTGCCGTAGAATAGACGCCTGAGTTGCCGTCTCGACCCCCTCGGCCACCACTTCCATGCCCAGCATTTGCCCGAGAGTCAAGATGGTGTTGATGATGGCTCGATACTCCTTGCTGTTTTCCAGGCGGCCCACAAACGATTTGTCCACCTTGAGTGTGTCCATGGGAAATCGATGTAAATAGCTGAGGGACGAGTAGCCAGTACCAAAATCATCGATAGCCAGCTTCAAGTCAAGGGACTTAAGCTTCAGCATTAAATCAATAGCGGCATCGACATCGCCCATCACCATGCTTTCGGTAATTTCTAACCGCACGCAGTGGCCATTGACCTGGGTTTCTTGTAAAGCCGCCTCAATCTGACCGATTAAATCGGCCTGTCCAAACTGCCGGTTAGACAGATTAATGCTCATGGTCAGATGGCGATAGTGGGGGAACACTGTGTGCCAGTGGCGCAGTTGCCGACAGGCTTCTCGAAAAATCCACTGCCCTAGCGCCATGATCAGTCCAGTCTCCTCTGCCGCCGGAATAAACGCGCTGGGCAGTACGAAGCCGCGGTCTTTCTGATGCCACCGCACCAGAGCCTCAAACCCGGCCAGCGCTCCCGTTTTGAGGTTGATAATCGGTTGGTAGTACAGTAAAAACTCTTGGTTATCGAGGGCGCTAATGAGGTCGCTTTCGAGCTGAAGTCGGTTGACCGCCTCGGTGAGCATGCCCGCCGCAAATACCTCAAATCGCGCCTTGCCCAAGGCCTTAGCCCGATACATGGCCGTGTGGGCATCGCGTAATAGATCAACAGCCTTATGCTCCAGGCCAAGCTGGCTAATGGCCATACCAATGCTGAGAGTGCTGGGCAGTTTTTGACCATGCAGGGTGAGCGGTTCAGAGAGGGCGTACTGCAACCGATCCATCAGTTCGCCGGCGGCGGTACTCCCAACGGAGGTGAGTAGGAGCGCAAACTCATCGCCCCCAACTCTGGCCGCCTGGGCACCGGGGGGACTATGCTGCACCAGTCGCTGAGCCATCAGCTGTAGCATTTCGTCGCCCACTTGGTGGCCCAAACTTTCGTTGATCACCTTAAATCGATTGATACCCATGAACGCTACAATCACAGGCTGTTCGGCACTTTGGCGGTAGTGAAGGGCCTGCTGAATCATCCCCAAGAACGCCTCGCGGTTGGGCAGACCGGTCAACGCGTCGTGGGTCGTACGGTAAAGCAGCTTATAGGCCAGTACCACGGCCATCGCCGTCACTAGGCCCGTGGCGGGTTCGGCCAAGGGCAGCCAGACCAGCCCGCTGACGGCGAGCCAGCCCACTCCCCACAGCCCCCCCAGCAGCAGTCCACTAGATAGCAGCAGTCCACTAGGCCCCCTGATAGTCCAGGCTAAGCAGCTGGCGACCAGGCACCAGCCCCCCAGCCATAGGCCCTCGGCCCAGGGAGGCAGAAACCTGTAGTTGGCAGGCAGACCAGTGACGACATCGAGCAGCTGTCGAATCATTTGTCCGTGAATGACTACCCCGGGCATGGTTAGCTCGTCGGATTGGTTGAAACTAAAGGGGGTGTAAAAGCGGTCTTTAAGGCTGGCGGCGGTGGTGCCGATCAAGACAATATTGCCGTTGATCCAGGCGGGGTCGAACTGACGGCTAAGCACCTGGCTAATGGAGAGGTGGCGGGAGGGCAATTGAGCATTGTGGTAGCGCAGCAAAATTTGATAGCCGCTGCTGTCCACATTTTGGTAGCCGCCATCTTGGGCAGAGAGAACTCGAATAGCGCGATCGCCCAGAAACAAGTGATTTTCCCCAGCCCTTAGGGCTGTAGAGGCATAGCCCTGGTAGGCCATAATCACCCGGAGGGCAAAGGAATAGTAGCCCCCCTCAGAGCCGCGCACAAAGACTAAGTTACGACGAATTACCCCATCGGAATCGGTCGGAAAATCGTTGAACCCTATCCGCTCAGGTTCAACCGTCGGCGGGGGAGGTACTTCACCCTGGCCCTGGGTGCTGCCCACATTCATAATGGCGACCAGGTTTGGTGCTGCCAATGCCTCAAGCAGGTCGGCCGACCCCGGCGGCCGTGGGGTACTTCGATAGAGATCTAAGCCCACGACTTTAGGATTTTGAGCCTGGAGATTTTGAATTACCTCGGCCAGCAGGTCGTCGGTAAGAGGCCAACCATACTGGCGAATATCGGCTTCGGTAATGCCCACAATCGTCATGCGGGGGTCGAGGTCTTGACTAGGGCGCGATCGCACCAGTTGATCAAATAAAAACAGTTCTGCCGGCTCTAGAACATTCAGGAGTTTCACACCCGTAACCATGGCACTAGCCAATAGACTTGCCATCAGCACGATCTTGCCGCCAGTGTTGAGGGGCATAACGCCCCACCAGTGGAGCACTTGAGGTATTACGCTACGGCGCAGTCGGTGGCTTACTCTGCTCATCATCTAATCATCGTCGCTTTCACAATTGCTGGGACGTTGCAAAACAGGAAACTAAACGACGGAGACGGTCTCAGGTAGCACACCCAGTATCCCCTATCCCTAGAGCACTGTAGGGCCATCGGTAATGAGGACTGCTGTTAAGAGCATGCCCAAAGGAAAAGTCCTTGAGCTAGATCGATAGCTTTCTTATTGAGCCAAGGTCATACCCGCAGCAAGATATTGCATTGGCCCGGTAGCTGAGCATACTACCGATAGCTGAATGCTCACTACGCTGATAGACCACTAGTATGGGTTCACAAACAGTGACGGCAGACTCTAATTTCGAATCTGCCGTCACTGCTCTGAGTTTTTGTTCTTCTAGTCACTTAATCTCTCCCTATTTCTTTAGCCGCAGGAGAGGCAGCACGGCTATTGTGCCGTCGCTGGATTGGGCATCACCCAGTGAGTACCGCCGCCCTGGCGGCGCCCCGGAAACTCATCTCGACTCTGAGCGCTGGCCACTTGCATGCTAAACGTCTGCAAAACTACCATGACCGCTAGTGATAGGGTTCCAACGACGAGAACTGAATAGTAAGAACGGGCGGTGTGCTCCAGCGGAGTTTTCATAAGATGTATCGTTATGACCCCAGAGCTGAATGGTTCAGAACTGAGGGTAGACGCTCCCTAAACAACATTAATGACCGAGCTTCGCTGGCTATGGCTGAGATGCTGTCCATGGTTTTAACCAGTGAAGCCTATATCCATTAAGGCTGACGCTTATCTAGACCATCGACAGGGGACCCACGGAACTTAGATCTACGGGATTTTACTGAACCTCTAGCTTTACTAAAGGAAAAACTATAAAGTTTTTGTAAAGTTTGCTGAAACTTTCCTGACGCAGGCAAAAGCAGCCAAAACTACGCTGACTGACTCAATGCTCTAGGTAGAACCCCAACCAGATCATCCGTAAACCTACGGAATTTAAGGCTGGTGGGCTTGATATTAGCCAATTTGAACGAACGCTAGGCCCAGTAAAAGCCCAAGCACAGCGCCCGTCGAAGTGTTGATACCATTGACGACTTCATTGGTCAGCCAGGTGAATTTGGGCTGGAGGGTAGCGCCAATCAAGCTTTCTAAGGTAGTGGCTAGAAAAGCCGCTCCCAGGCACAGGCCGATTGTCCAAGGGGCAATCAGCCCTACCCCCCAGCCAACTAGCGCAATGACCGCTGACCCCCCGACACCTGCCAGGGTGCCCTCCAGGCTAACGGCCCCCTCGGTACCAGCAGGCACGGGTTTGAGAGACGTAATGAGAAAAGTGTGCTGCCCGTAAGCTTTGCCCACCTCGCTAGCGGTGGTGTCGGAGAGTTTGGTGCTGAGGCTGCTGACGTAGGCTAGGGCCAGTAGCGGTAGCCACAGCCGTTGACTAACCGGGGCGGCAATGGCCCCTAAAATGGCGATCGCGATCGCGCACACTGCTGCCGCTAAGGCAGAGCCCCAAACGTTTTCTGGCCCCCTTACTCCTGATCGCCCCTCGGCAATACCCGCCTCTTCTTTACGCCGCTTGCCCAAACGAGTTACCGCCGATCCAGCTAAAAAATAGGCCATCATCACGGTATAGCCCCGCCAGCCCAGACAGCCCCAAATAATCACGCCTAGTACCCAGGCGTGCAGGTAACCCCCTGGGGTGAGGAGTTTCTTGGGTAAGCCCCAGGCGATCGCCAGCAGGACTGTATTGAGCAACGCGCCAGTTAGCCATCCCACCAGCTGGGGGCCTGGAAGCACAGTTGATACCATTGCCATAGATACCATCGCCACAGATAAATTACCTCCTAGGCCCTACCCCCAGCCTATAGGGCCAATGACTTATGTAAATGTAAGCAGTTCCCCGATTCAGCTGTAGGGTCATAGGTCAAGCGATCGGCCACCAGGTACATAATTTTAAGCCCTCGCCCGCCTTCAGAGTCTGGGTCATTGACGGTAATCCTGTGGCGTAGCACGGTAGCTAAATCAAAGCCGGGGCCTTGATCCCAAATGCGAATATCGATGGTGCGATCGCTGACCGTTACCTCAATTCGAATCGGGGTTCCCAGAGGTAGCCCCGCATGGGCATGGCGTACAGCGTTAGTAAACCCTTCAATCAGGGCGAGCTGGCATTGTAGCCAAATATTGTGTGGAATCGGAGCGGCCTGAAACTGATCGAACCACGCCAGGACTGACTTTAACGCCGTAGGGTCAGTTTGGGTCTCAATCTGGCTGGTGTGCTGGTAGGTCAAAACAGGCTATGGCTAGATCGCTCACCTCTGCATCATAGGTCGAAGGTCGCTCCGGCAAAAGTCTTCAAGCAAAGAGTTTTAGATCTCTAGTTTTAAAGCGTCAAGTTTGCCTCAGACCACACTCAACCCCTGCCTCACGGAGTAGGATGACTGAGCCAAGCTAGCAGATTACGGCGCAAACGGTTCAGATCCCGATAAAATTCCTGCTGCACAAACTGACCCAGCGCATCTAAGGGGCTAAACGACGTGCCCGGCTGCCAGCCAAACTCCTGGGCAATCGGGGTCGTATGGGACCCCGGCAGAATTTGCACGGCGGTTTTCTCCGCAAAGCGACTGACTAGAACCTCTGATAGGGGTCGGGTTTGGTCAAGGGTATCGCTGCGAAATTTAATCAGCAGGTTTTGGGGCACCGCGTAGCGATCGCTGACCAAGTCCAGAGTCGCCTCTGGATCAGGGGTAAATTCCACATTGAAAGCCGGGTTAAACTGCACCGCTTGCTCTAAGAATGGAATCGATCGCCGGGCGGGATAGTTATTAAAGCTCATGTAAATATTGCCGGCCCGCTCTACGTTCCACAGGCAGTTGATCAGCAAGTGGACTTTGCAACCCATGCTATGCCCTAGGCCATAGATCGGCAGGTAGCCGCAGTCACGCAGCAATCGTTGATCTAGAT
>JBARVK010000045.1:0-1826 GCA_049646225.1 Nodosilinea sp. | reverse complement strand
GCCTTGACCTGGCCGGTTTCGATCACCGAGGTAAGCGCTGGAGTTTGTCGACCATCGACAACTGGGACTTCTCTGGCGAAGTCACCCCCGACCCCACTTGCCGAGAGCGTCTGCGCCGCTGCTGCCGTCAGGTGTTTGCTTTATTTAATCCGCCCGCAGAGCCGCGTCAGTCCTGAGTGGCGGACGTTTAGTGGCTACTCTTGAATGCAGGGGAGCTAGAACAGTAGATACATTTCAGCCTTCCAGTAGTACTACCAGCTGGTCTTGAGTCCTTGAATGCGCATTATTTCCTGCAGCACCGCCATCGACCCGCTGGGGATCACCTCCGTCGGGTCGCTGACTGGGGCATCGGTAGACATTAGCCAGCCGGCGGTTACCCCCGCCGCCGCCCCTGCCTGCCACTCACCGTAGTGGATACGGGTAGAGGCATTGGCGATATGGGTTGTGGCCATGGCTTTACCTCCGATGATCAAGTTATCGACTCCCTGGGGAATTAGGCTTTCTAAAGGAATCTGCAGTGGCTTCACGTGGGGCTCCTGGGCCGGTGCGCTAATCGCTTCACCGGAGGGTTGCCAGTTGCGATAGCGACAGCCGTGAATATCGATCGCGTAGTGAGTTAGCCCTACCGCCGTGGGGCTAAAGTTGCGCTGTTCTGGGAAGTTATAGCGCAGATCATTTTCACGAATCATAAATGCTTCTTGCCCGTAGGCCGCCCGGCCTATAATGCGTCGTCCTTCGCGAAAGTAAGGCACCATGCTAAGGCCCGAGAGCGTTCCCATGGGGCTATTGACCCCGGACAAATAGGCCAGAGGGTAGCCGGGGCGGGTCTGGGTTTCGAGAATCCAGTGGGCAAAGATCAGGGCATTTTCTTCGCCAAATTTGAGGGCCGACTGCGACAGCCCCCCCATCCAGTTTTGGTACTGCCCAGAGGCTTCCAGGGCAGCAGCATTCAGCACCAGGGGCGGATCCATCCAGTTCCAGTCGTTGCCCCGATTCCAGTTGATCATGGTAATGTCTCCCGGAGCTGGGGCGCTGGTGTAGGGGTTGCTGCGCGTTTGGCTGACAATGCGCCGATAGTGAAAGATGCTTTTGCCCGTCAAAAATGGAAACCCTTCCAAATCAAACGAGGCCCGGTGCTCGTGGCGACCGTAGGTGGGCTGAAGCTGCGACAGGGCCGCCAGGCTATCGCCGCCGTCGTTGTGAATGGCGATCGCAAACGGGTAAGTAAAGGCCTGGGTGCAGTCGGGGTTGTCAAAGGCGGCCGCGTTGGGTTCGCCAGTCGTAGCCATCGACTCAGACCCCAGTTGATAGGGCACCTTAGCCCAGGCTACTAGCTCGCCAGTATCGGTGGCGTCGATCACGATCATCTGCTGACCGGCGGGAGCCTGCAATTTGACCGGCACGCGATCGAACTCGGCGGTAGGTGACCAGCTGTACCAGTGGGCTAGCTCTTCAGACAACCTGCCCTTGGGTCTGTGCCCAGGATTTTTGGGAATTCGTCGCACTCCATAGACCGCGGTTATGCGACGCCCCGTGGCGTCAAACTCAGCTCCTTTGAAGGCGGTCATCGTAGCCCAGCGGCTGTCCGGAGCACTGGCGTTGGTATTAGCTAAAAACTGCTCGGCGGCCTGAGCCCCGGCCAGAGGCGGAAAGCACAGAGTACCCACCCAGCAACTGTTGATGTCGGCCACCGATCGCGTTTTTCCGCCTGGGCTCCAGTCGGGCAGCTGGGCCACCTGCTGCTTGATTAGCTGGCGAAATTGCTGCCAGCTGGGGGACAGGTTGTTGGCCTGGCGCATTCGCAGCGATTCATCTAGGGCTGATAC
>JBARVK010000044.1:0-5756 GCA_049646225.1 Nodosilinea sp. | reverse complement strand
CACCAAGCCTTCTTATAAATATCGAGATACTAGCTCCTAGGAACAGAACTTAAAAGGAAAGATAATCCTTGTCCTTTAGCCTTCAGTATAGCTTGAAGCCTTCTGAGCCAGCTCACCCGTCGCCACTGCCCCCACTGACAAACCTCTGGGTGATTTTATAGCCACAGACAATACGGAAACCATTGCCCCACCGATAACTTTCGGAGCGTTTCGGGCTTGCAGGCAGCCTCAAGGAACGAGTGCAAGGACTCTGAGCGGAGCCAGCTAACAATCTTATTAGAGAGATGATTTCCGCATATTATCCCTATCAGGCTAGATAGGTAGAAAGTTTCCGTATATCTACCTTAATCCACCAGATCGTGAGAAACGTTCTGCATATTATCCCGATCCGGGCGGATAGTTAGAAACTTTCTGTATACAGCGGTTCCCGGATGGATGAGGTACAGATTCAAATCTGAAATCCTTATATGGCAGGGATTTCAGGGCTTGTGCTGTACCTCATGGGATCAAGAAACGCTGTATTAAGGCGATACGTCCTGTTTCACAACAGGCGTAATCTTACTATTTAGGATCCACTTTGCTAGAGCCAGAACCTGGAAACGGTTCAGCTTGCCTTGCGCTGTTCTTGGCAGAGCGTCCACAAGAATCCACTGTTTTGGAAGTTTGTAGGACGCAACCAGAGGTTTAAGGAACTCTGGCAGGGTTTTTAACCGCGTTGGGGATTTTACTACTACCAAAGCGCAAAGCTGCTGCCCCCAGCGATCGCACGGTACCCCCACCACACAGGCATCCACTATGCCCGCGATCGCCAGCAGCGCCGTTTCGATCTCCTCTGGAAACACGTTCTCGCCGCCCGTGATAATTTTGGTGCTGCTGCGTCCGACGACATGCAGGTAGCCTGCCTCGTCTAGATAGCCAATGTCATCGGTGATGAGGTGTTTTTCTGCATTCTGCAATCCGGTAGATCGCAGGTATCCCAAAGCCAGGGAATCAGAGCGAATCACCAGTTGTCCAGGGTGTCCAGCGGGCTGCGGCTGGTGCTGATGATTCAGAATAGAGAGATCAACATGGGGGAGAGGTCTGCCGCTGCTGCGGTGTCCGGCGAGAAAGTCCGCTGGCCGCAGGGTGGCGACCTGGGCGGCGGTTTCGGTCATGCCGTAGGTGAGGGCAACGGGAATTTGAGCCGCCTGGGCCTGGTCGAGCAGCGATCGCCCCGCAGGCGCACCCCCCAGCAGCACCGCCTGAAAATGCTGCAACCAAGGAGCAAACTCATCTCCTAGAGCCAGCAAATCCTGAAGCTGCGTCGGCACCAGCGAGAGAAAGCCGTCGGGCGGCAGGGTCAACCGCGCCCCCGCCTTAAGATCCCCGTAGGGTTGCAGCACTAGGCATCCCCCTGACGCCAGTACCCGCAGCCCCTGCATCAGCCCACTGACGTGAAACAGCGGCAGCACGCAGTAGGAATTAACTCGATCGATTCCAAAATGGGCGCGAAAGCCCTCCACCGAGGTCATCAACGTTTCCCAGGTGTGTACCGCAAACTTGATGTGTCCTGACGACCCACCCGTGGGAATCAAAATTTGCCCCGGTTCAGTGCCCGGCACTTGACAGGGGTAAGCTCCCAGCCTTGAGGCCAGCGGTGCATCCCACTCAGGGGCCACCATATCCGTGACCTGCTGCCGCTCCTGCTGTCCCCAGCGAGGGTTCGCCAAAACGACGACGCAACCTTCGGACCAGGCGGCCAGGCAGATGACCAGGAAGTGCAGCGGATCAACCTCAGCGATTAGAACGCCAGCTTCAGAACAGGACTTCCGATAGGCCGCAAAAACAGGCGTCAGGGTTTCTAACTGTTGCCAAAAGTTCTTGCTGCTGGGGCCGATCAGCCAGGAATCGTCCCAGCGATCGCGCAGCACATCCCCCAGTGTCCGTTTTAGTGGAGTCTGTCCCATAGCTCAGCGGGGGTGAGGGTATCCCAATCGTCGGCGAAGTAGCCCTGGGTGCCAAAGCCCAGCGCAGGAGCTGGTGTAGAGGAACAGCGCGCTGCTACGGCTAGAGCCGCCCGTCGCCCCACGACGGTTTCAAACGCCGAGGAAAACACTAGCCGGGGCTGATGGGTTTGGCAGAAGGCTTGCAGCTGCTGGGGCGAACCCGCGATCGCAGGCTTGACCACAAACGCCCCACGCCAGCCCTGGTTCCAACAGGCTCCGAGCTGGGCTACGGTGGCGACCGATTCATCCAGGGCGATCGCGGTTCGGTAGCGCTGATCCAATTCGATCATCGCGGGCACTTGGTCGGGCGGCAGCGGCTGCTCTAGGTGCTCGATCGTAGCGCTTTGAGGATCGGTATTGATGCGATCGCAGGCCACCAGCCACTGTTCTGCCTGGTCGATACTCAGCCCCCCGTTGGCATCCAGGCGCAGCTGAATGGGTTGGGGCAGTTTCTCCACTAATTGCTCTAGCCAGCAGATTTCGTCAGCAACGGCCTGTACGCCGATCTTCCACTTCAGAGTGCTGTGCCCCTGGGCTAACCGTTGGCAAGCCAGATCCATTGCGGCTTCGCCAGCGGGCAGCAGGCCACAGATATCTGCGTTAGCAAAGCTATCCGCAGGAATCGCGGGTTCTTCCCCACGGTCTCTGTCCTCACCGTTCAGATCTGCCAGAGCACACCCCAGCCCAAACTGAGTCGCCGATAGCCGCTCAGGTATAGTCTCCCCCCGCCACTCACCGCCCTGGGCTGCACAAAACTTCACCGCCTGCTCCAGCGACTCGCTGCCAAACCAGGGAATCGGGGCAATCTCGCCATAGCTCACCCGACCCAGACTATCCCGCAGCCGCACCAGCAGCCCCTCTCGCCAACGCCACAGCCCGTGAGCGGTGTGCAGTGGCGTCACGAAGCCCCGCCGGTAGGGTCGAATTGCTAACTCAATCCCCATTATCCTGCGTTAAACAACGCTCCAAAATCGCAAATCCAAAATCCAAAATCCTGCCCTGTCACTCAACCCCAAGCCCCCGTCAAACGCCTACCCAAGTGCTCAGCCAAAAGCCCAGGCTCAACAGCACCCCGCTCCAGAAGTGAAAGCCAATGGCAAAAAACTTGGCGTTAAAAACCCTTGCAGGCTGATCATGGAAGCGGGTGACGTGGCGACTCAGCCGCCAGGCCGAAGGCACACTGGCAAAAATCAGCGCCGTCCAGAGGGGAAAGATTCCGAAAAGCAGGGCCAGCGTGACAATCGCAAACACCACCCCGCAGGTCCAGGGAATCAGCGCCGCCCCCCGCTTGGTGCCCAGGCGCACGATGGGCGATCGCTTGCCCGCCGCCAAATCGTCCTCCACCTGGTGAAAGTGGGAGCAAAACAGCACCAGCGTCGTGGTCAGACCCACGATGACTCCCGCCAGCTGGCTCGCCCACGACCAGCCCTGGGTCTGGCTGTAGTAGGCCGCACCCATGGCCAGCGGGCCAAAGCTAAAAAAGCACAGCACTTCCCCCAGCCCCTGGTAGCCCAGGCGAAAGGGAGGACCCTGGTAGAGGTAGCCCAGGCCGCAGCAGAGCAAAACCAGCACCAGCACCGTGGGGTCTTGCTGAATCAGGGCGATCGCCACAATGCCCGCAATGCCCAGCCCCAAACAGAGGTTAGCCAGGGCAAACACCAGCCGCCGATTGCGGGTCAAATTGACAACAGAGTGCGCCTTATTAATATCAATTCCAGTCTCGGCATCAAACACATCATTACTGAGGTTTTCCCAGGCCAAAATAAGCACCGCCGACAGCATAAACAGCACAAAAATACCGCTGTTGAACTGGCCTGTTTCGGCGTAGGCGATCGCGCTACCCACCACCATTGGCATCACGGCAACGCTATACATTGGAGGTTTTATAGCTGCCAACCAAAGCTTGCGGGCAGCGGGATCTACCGATTGGGTGGTCATGGCACTGCAATTACTCCAGGCCTAGCATATCGCTTAGCCGGACGTTGATTGCGACAGACTTCTCTCTCCCAGACCAATCGCCCTGCGATAAACACGTAGATCGTTGTTTAAAAAGTTACGTAATTTTCCATAGCAAATTATGAACAAAGCCTGTGCATATTAGAGCCACAGACCTCTGCCCTAGCGAGCCGGGTCTCGTGCATCTACACCTAAGGAGATCTTGCTATGTCTAGCCGTGGTTTGAACCTTTGTACCCTGGCCGGCAATGTTGCCGCCGATCCCGAAATCCGCTCCATTGAGCGCAAGAGCGGAGGCCACACCCAGGTTGCCGAATTGACCATCTACGTCGATCGCATCCCCAGCCGCAAAGACAACGACAGCTTTACCGTCAACATCAGCGTGTGGGAAGGATCTCCCGCCTGGCGCAAGCTCACCCACATCAAAAAGGGATCGCTGATTATCGCCAGCGGCGCAATTGATGCCTCCCCTTATCTGAGTAAAGCCGACGCCCAACCGCGCGCCGGGCTTCAGCTGAAGGCTACCGATATCTTTTTAGACACGTCGCCCAGGCTCGAAGAAGCGAAGGTGGCGCAGGAGTTTTAACCTATTTAGCTATTCTGCTGAGTCTCGGCTATGGGTAGCCCTCACTTCACGGGTTACCCACTGTTACAGACCTCAGCAGATCAAAGATCCACGGAGAGAGCGCCGTGGGTTGAGAGCGAGGATGCGGGTTTCCGCATCCTTTTCTAATTTATTTTTATTGAATCTAGAGAGCAAAAGCTCTAATCCTCGAAGGCTGAATTATATCCACCCTTTTGGCGCTTGGCTCCCTAACCCCCCCCTGCTCCCTAGCTTCCAGAAATAGTCCCCAATTTTCCGCCATACTAGGCCTCTGGAGAACCGCTCCTGGCAGCCTGTCGCTTACGGTAGCTGAGCAGCCAGTTGACCATGGTGGCCCGCCGGGTTAGTCGAGGAATGAGCTGATCAACGGTGTAGCCCTTAAACCCCAGCTCCTCTTTTAAGAGCTGTTTGTCTTCTTTGGGGATGGAGCGAGTCAGCTGCACCGTTGCCGGGCGGCTTTCAATAAAGTTGGGTGGTTCGGGATACGGTTCGGCCCAGGCGGCCTCCACCGCCAAGACATCCCAGCCATTGGGGGTTTCGCGGTAGCCCAAGCCCTGCCACACCAGCCGATTGACCACGTCGTCATCCAGTTCGTCGTTGAGAATGGCCCACAGGGTGTCGTCGGTCAATGGAGGCATGGCGAGTAATCCACCTGGCAATCTGTCACTGAGTTGGTCTAGGTCAAGCCCATTCTAAATTGCTGCTGGGCTGCCTGTGGGCGATCGCGGTCATCCACGAGTCGGCTCGCACCGAAACCGGCGCTGGCTGAAACTCACCCTTTTCGCTAGGGTTAAGGAGTATGAAGCAAGCCTGAGTTTCCCCAAGAGGCACCGCCGTGACCACCGTTTTTGCTACCCCCGCCGTCAAAACCTGGCCGTGGCAAGGGTTATCCATTCGCTACCAGCAAATTGGCACCACGGGTACCCCCATTCTCTGCGTACATGGCTTTGGGGCTTCGAGCGACCACTGGCGAAAGAACCTGCCGGTCTATGGCGAGCAGTACCAGGCCTACGCGATCGATCTGCTGGGTTTTGGCCTCTCCGACAAGCCCGCCCCCAACGATCCCCTGCCCTACACCTTTGAAACCTGGGGCCAGCAAATTCTCGACTTCTGCCGCGAGGTAATTGGCCAGCCTGCCTACCTAGTGGCCAACTCGATTGGCTGCATCGTTGCCCTGCAGGCCGCAGTAGATGGCTCCGATTGGGTCAGGGG